>NZ_CP019288.1:2745871-3051995 GCF_009901525.1 Kordia antarctica | reverse complement strand
AAGTTGATATAAAAAGGGCGTAACGTGAGTAGCATGCTTAGTTTTATCGAAATCATTGCATAATCCAAACAATCTTGTGCAGACACTTTTTGAACCTCGTTTACATACGCTGTATCAAAAACACCTTTTGTTTTATAAGTTTTTGTTATAATGTTTTGCAATTCTTTTTTTGTGCTTTTTATGGCTAAATATTCTATAACTTCATCAGCTTTAAGCGTTGCGATATTTGTTAAATCTATTTCTTTTTCGGTTTGAGTTTTTGGAATTTCTCTTTTAGACAATTCCTCAATAATTTCTGGTGTAATTTCTACAATACCTGTGTATAGTTTTTTTGCACCAATTTCATTATATGCTTTTGTTTTATTGTATGATAAAACTCGTAAATTTTGCAAATACAGACTCTTAATAATTACCGCATCTTTCAAAACATCGCCAGAATATATAGTTCCATAAATAAGCGTATCAATTACCAAAGGCGATTCTCCGTGACGTGCCAATAAATGATCGAGCAAGTCGTTTCTGCGTTGCAGGTTTACAGTATCTTTTTCTGTAAAAACCAACAATCCGTACATATATGAATTGTATGGATCATCTTGATATTGCAACCAATTTTGATGCGCTAACGCTGTTTCCGATTGTGATACAGGACCAAAATTAAAGATGTCATTATTCCGCAAAAGCGGTTCCACATTTGGCACACTTTTATACAACGATTGGTAAAAATACGTTGGAGAAAACACTTCAAATGGTGCCGTATATTTAGGTGTTGTTTTTTCTTGAGCCGTTTTTAAATTGTTATAATTTTCAAGATCTGCAGGAGTTCCTGTGCTAGAATTTTTGAAAGAAAATAACTTGTCAATATTTGCCAATTGTGCAAACTGATTGCTCAACATTTGATCAAATAAACTCAAATAACCTTTCAATTGGCGAGATTGTGCAACTTGAAAATCTGGTGTGTTTTCATTCACAGCATTCGGTCCAACGGCATATGCTTCTGGAAATGTCTGTTGAATTGAATAATAACTAGTAATATCTCTAAATTTTCCTTCTGGAAGAATTGGCGCTAATTGTACTGCTGCAACTTCATTTAATTGTGAATCTGATTGTTGCAAGTTTGCCAATTCGTCAATTAAAGACGTATTCAGCGAAGCATTTAACTGTTTTCCTTGCGTACTTATCTGAAGATTAGAAACGTTTGTATTTGTTGAAAAAGACGCTGCAAAATCAAAAGTTAAAATTTGATCTTCATCACAAGTTGCAATATCACATGGTTTGTTTTTGTACGTAAAAGAAATTCCTGAAATAGATTGCACACCTTCAATATCTTGAATCAGTTTTGTGATTTCAAAAGATTGAATCGTATCTTTTTTTGGTTGAATACTTTCAGAAGAAATCCAGCCGTTTTTCAATGTTGGACCATTAAAAATTTCGTTCGTAGTTTCGCCTTCAATTTTTAACTTATCGTATCCAGTTTGTGTAACCTCAGGGAAAATATAATTGTTGATTGTTTGAATCATTTCTGGCAGAATCGTATTGATATCGTATCCAGATTCTAGCTGTAATTTTCCTGTAATTGTATATGTTTTTGGTGCTAATATTTGTGGCGTTAAAAATAATTCGCCCAAATTTCGACAGCTATTCAACAAGTAAAATGTTTCTGTTTCAGATGAATCAATAACAGTTGGATCATTGTACTTCGAGTCGCGAACTAAATACACTTCATACAAACCATTTACAAAGGAAAAATTCACAGGAATTGGCTTGATAATGACATTTTTTACACTCGGAATTTGATCAATAATATACTTTGTATAATCTTCAATTGTAATTGGTGACGTTGTTAAAATATCTTGTGGAACATAAAATTGATTTTCAACTGTTAAATCGCCATTTTTTTGCGTCAAAATATCTTTCATCGAGAAGTTTGCACAATAGCCAAGTTCGGTAAACGCATAACACAATTGCTCCAAAATAGTCACACCAGGATCACTCGGATTTAAGTTAGACCATTCCGTACTACTGTGTTTTTGGATATAGGCAAGTCCTTCCGCTTTGAGCGATTTAAAATCAAGTTCCAATGGAAGTTGCGTATCTATTATGTGGTTTTCTTGTGTCATAATTGATACGTAATGAGACTGTTAGCTGTTATATTGTTCAATGAAGGAACTAGGATAATTCCATCAGTTTGTTTTAGTTCTTGCGTGCTAGTTGTAAACGTTATTTCTCCCGTAGTAAAATCTTTAGTGCCAATTTGAAGCGAAATACTTTTCACTTCTATAATGCTGTCATAACTTGTAATGAATGAAGCAAGTTGCGCTGTGTTCAGTCCTGTGTCAATCGTAATTTGCGATTGCGCACTTGTAATCCAAGGCGACATATAAACGTTGATATCATTATTAATTTCTTTGGAAACTGTGGTTACATCTTCACCCGTATTTATGATAATAGTTGCTGTAATTTTAACATAATTCAATTCAAAATTTTCTACAGAAACCGTTGTAAATGGAGAAACTCGTTCTTTAATATAATTTTGAATTTCTAACTCGTTGCATTCGCTTAATAGCGGAACAAACGCGTTGGTATCTGTTACATCTGAAACTCTTTTTAGTACGTATGTAGTTACTTTTTTTGTCTTTTTATTATAGATACTTTTCGAATAGTAAACTTCTAAAAACTGCAACCGAATTACATTAAAATAATCTTCCGAAGTCAGTAATCTGTCTTTCGTTTTTAAACGTGTACTTACGCGCGAATTCATTTGCGGATTCGTTTCAGCGGCTTTTCCACCAAACGAAGCAAACGGCTGAATCGTTGCCGAAATTTCTGGAATCGCTGTTTGTGGAGTTGTAATTACATTTGCTTTAATTTGTGGCGTCACGGTTGAAAAATCATTGGAAGCTACAATCCGTTGCAACGTAATTCCGTTCGTTTTTAAAAAGGAAGTTTGCGGAAAATTAGCTGGATTATCTGTCGTTCCAATAGCAATCCAAAAGTTAGTTCCTGCAATTGTTTCATGTTCGGTGGTAATATCTGCGGGAATATATAAAGTGATAATTCCTGAACAGGTAAAATTATTTGTTCCATCTACGACTGACGTAATTGTTTTCCAGCCGTCTTTACTCAAATAAGAATACGTTACTTTTTCAGTTGTTACTGCTTTTTCAGTATACGTACGCGCCAATTCAAAATAGAAACTTACGTTAGCAGGCGCAATTACATCTTCTAATTCTAAAAATAATTGTCCTCTCGAAGAAAATTCGGGAACTAATGGCAACGCAGTTAACGGAATAATAGTTCCAGTTTCATCTCTCTCTGGAGAATTTCCAAGCGTTGTATATTTTGTGGTAATTTTTTCCTTCGTATTTGTAGTATCATACACTTTGTAATTCTGAAATGGCGTATTATAAAAACATTCTAGCGGATATATTGCTTCATTAGTTGAAAAATCATAACTCGCAGAAGCAGTATAATTACCTGAAAATAAACTAATTGTTGGCGCAAAAGGCAAGCTTGGCGGATTTATTAATGGATCACTACTTTTATTTGCAATCAATCGCCCATTATATAATGCAATTGCGCCAATTACTTTCGGATATAGGTCTAAGCCAAAACCGTCATCGGGAGTAACCAACTGCATTTTTATAAATCCAGTCGTGCTTTTTTCTGAAAGTAGTAAAGGTGTTTTTTGCAGTGTTGGATCAATTTCAGACGGATTCATTTCAAGTCCAGCAAACGTAAATGTACGCGTATTTGGAATGACTGTATTTGTCGTTTCTAAAGGAAAAAATAAATTCAAATTAGATGCAGACGAAATGATAACTTCTGACTGATACATGTTAAAATATTGCCACAATCCGTTTTGTAACCATTCAAAATTAACCATAAAAGAAGTATTGGAAAATTGAAAAGGTGTTGTGTCTTCAGTTAAAGTAGGATCTTCTAATAGCATTTTAGTATTATCCTGACGATGAAAAATATTCCCTAAAGAGCCAAAAATGTTTTTAAATGATGATTTCTTTTTTGGAAGAGGCGTTTCTAAAATAGTACTTTCTGCATTAATTAATTTTTGAATCACGGTATTTTCAGTAGTAGAAATTTCTGAGAAAACCGTGCCTTCTGTTTCAATCGTTTTTTGTGCATCAATAATTCCATCGGTATCAATCGCTTTTAAAAGTGCGGTTTCTTCTGAAACTATATTGGAAAGTAAAATACTGTGCTGCGTAATTACATCCTTAATCGTAGCATTTTTAGGATCAACTAATTTTTGTAATGTTTTGTTTTGTGTTTGAATTAAATTCGTAAGATTGCTATTTCCTTTGTCAATTAATTTCTTCGCCGCCGCTTGCTTCGTGCCAATTAATGATTTGAAAAGTGTCGTTTGCGAACTCAATATATTTTGAAACAAGACTTCTTCTGAACTGATGATTTCTTGAATTATTTTTTTTGCAGCAGCAACGTCTTTCGGTTCTTTTGAATAGATATTATTTAAGTAATTGTTGTACTCAGTATAGTAAACTGCAAAATCAAACTTGGCAGGAAATGCGTTCCAATCAATCGTTAAGGTGAAGCTATTGGTAGGTTTGCTAAAAATTTCCGCGCTTCCAACCATAAAGTTTTGATTCACTGCTGGCGTAGGACCCAATGGCTGAAACGGTTTTTTGGCATTCAACATTCCCAAATCAGTATACAACGCAAAATTTTGCAATCCGTTTACCGAAACATCAATCGTTAAGGTTTTTATTTTTGGCGGATTTGCTAAGTTTTCAAATTCAGAAAATTGCATTTTAAATAATGGCCAATCGCTTGTATAGCCATCAGGATTTTTTGTAAATGCGGCAATTACAGGATCTGTTGGTTGCAACGTAATTGTCATTGTCAATGTACGATCAATTGTTAATGGTAATTTATAATCTGGTGTTGTAAAATTGCGAACCACTTGACTCGCAGGAATTTCAAACCAAGCTTTTTCAGTACTTAAATAAAAGCTGGTTCCCTGTTTGATGATTTCTGTAAAAGTTGAACTTGTTAGTGTAAAATTAAATGTAATTACACGCGATGCAGCTTCTGTCAAATATAATAATGGCGAACCAAAAGCGATTGCCATTTTGTTAGGTTTTATTGTAGAATCTGGTTGTGAACCAAAGGTTTTCCACGTTTTAATCGCGCCAGCTTCATCTTTAGCAATTACATTTACAGGTGGTAATTTTTGCAAATACAATTCTGAATGATACGTATGTACATTTTGTTGAAAAAGCGTATAGGTGTTTGCAATTTTCGCAGGATTTAACCAAACATTTTTTGTGGTTTCAAATAGAATTGCTTGTTTTTCAGCATCTAAACCTGCGGTAAATACTGTGTTTTTTAGTAATTGAAAATTGGCTGTCTTCTTTGCCAAATTGCTCGCTGCAAAAACCGTATCTGGTGAAACACTTTTTGGAGCTTGTTTTAATATATCATCATAATAAAACTTTAAATGCTTTTCTGATAAAGAATTTAGCTGACCTTGATAAATTTTTAGCAAACTCGTGAAGGTTCTTAGTAAAATAGTATCTGGAAAATGCCCAGGAACCGTTTGTACTGTTTTCAATTCCGTTTCTGCAGATGAAATACAATTGCTATAAAAGGCAAATACTTTTTTTCCTGTATTATATAATGCTGTAAAAAGTTGTTTTTGTGTCAGTTTTTCAATGTAGAAACATTGTTGTTCATCATCAACATCATTTTGATCGTCAAAACATGGAGAAGTTGGCAATCCTAAAACGGTCCAATAGGGTAATTCTCCTTTATTATTCTTCCAGATTTTTTTATCGTATTTAGTAAAAGCGAGTCTGTTTACTTTCTGAATTCCAGGAATGTCAAAGGTTATATTTGGTGAATTTCCATAGGTAAATAATTGTTCTCTCAAGTCTAACAATGACCAAAGAATAAGTCCATACGTATTTGTTACATTATTGACGATGTATGTTTTAAGATTGTATTCTAAACTTGATTCTTGCGTGTAATGTGTCCAACGTTCTATATTTTTAAACACATAAATAATTTGATCAAATAGTTGATTAAAACCATTTGTGATGTAATCAATATGTAATTCATTCGTAACCGCATTTCCCAATTGAGAACACGTATTAATAAACAAGGAATATATTTTTTGAAACGCTGTTTTCGCAATTGAAGCGATTAAGAATACAGGATCTTTTAGTAAAAAAGGTGACCAACTTCCATTAATTTTATTGGTTTGATCGTAAAAATTAAATAATGAAGAAAAATCAACAAGCAAGCGTAAATTATCCGCTTCGGTTCTACTATCAACCAAGCCAGCAGTAGGCACTAAAGCTTGCTCTAATGACAGTATTGCGTTATGTTGATCGAGTTGATTCATTGCTTATCGTTGTAAATTTGTACCTTCTTTTATGTAAAAAGGATACACATAATTGTGTCTTGTATTGGTTTGATTATACATGTAATTGATAGTAACTTCTACCAAACCAGTTTGTAAATCGGTAAACGCTACCGTTACGGATATTACTTTTATTCTAGGTTCATTATTTAGTAATGCAGTTTTGATCGTTTCTCTAATTTCTCCTTGCAATGTTGGACGCATTTCTTTGAAGAAAAATGTTTGTAAACCTGAACCAAATTGTGGTGCAAATGGACGTTCTCCGTACGTTGTTTGCATAATCAAATTGATCATTTCATTAATATTTGTTTCATATTTTGTAAGCTGCAATTGACTATTTCCTGCTGAAAATGTAACAGGAAACGACCAACCTGAGCCTAGAAACTCTTTTGATATGTTTGTTTGTCTATCCACCGATCATCACTGTAAAACATCCTAATACTATTGATCCGCCATGCGCGGTTGAATCGCCTAAACGTGCGGCTGGCATTCCGCCAATCATCACGGTTGCAGAACCTTTTACGATAGAATCTGGTGGTCCTACACAAACGAGCATATCGCCAACGCGTGCGGCTGGTAATTTTCCAAT
Organism: Kordia antarctica; assembly: GCF_009901525.1. Classification (NCBI taxonomy): domain Bacteria; kingdom Pseudomonadati; phylum Bacteroidota; class Flavobacteriia; order Flavobacteriales; family Flavobacteriaceae; genus Kordia; species Kordia antarctica. The sequence continues at coordinate 3,045,009 of NZ_CP019288.1, read as the reverse complement.
TAAAACCGTTGGTTCGCCAGGTCCTACTATTGGTCCGCCAACATGCGGAATTGGAGCAGGAACTGCTGGTGTTTGCATTGGACATTCATGAAAATCGGTTAATCTTGCTGCTGGTGGCATTTTTTTTAGTTTAAAAATTGAATGATTCAAAGATTGAATGATTAAAAAATCATGGACTCTTTCTTCGTTCTTTTAGTTAATATTTATTGTTTTTAAAGCACTTCTCGATACAGTCTGTTTTAGTATTGAGTTGTTAGTATTTAGTATTGAGAAATAATGTCTCGTGCTGATTTTAAGCATTTGTTATTTTAAAGCACTTCTCGATACAAAATTTCTCTGAAATTTCACTCGAAGTGACGTTTGGTTTTTTTAATTTTCATCTAACATCTAACATCTAACATCTAACATCTAACATCTAACATCTAACATCTAACATCTAACATCTAACATCTAACATCTAACATCTAACATCTAACATCTAACATCTAACATCTAACATCTAACATCTAACATCTAACATCTAACATCTAACATCTAACATTAATTAATCATAACCATCGCACCTTTAATAGTAGTTTGCGTTCCACCTTGTAAAGATGCTGTCATGCTTCCTTCTGCTGAATATTGCATTTGAGCAGTTTCTTTGATATTCAATCCTTTTATTTGAACATCGCCGCCAGAAGATTCAATAGAAACTCCTTGGTCGCCTTTGAGCGTTAGGTTTTGCGTTGCCTGAACTGTGATGTTTTTATCACTTTTAATGGTAATTCCGCTATCAGACATGACAATACTATTATTGTTTTGATCCTTAATAGTAATTTCCTTGTCTTTATCACTAAAAATTGCCGTGTTTTTACTTGGCGTTTCTAGCGTGAGCACTTTATTTTCATCATCAAATTTTATATTAATTCCAGATTTAGACACAAAAGCTTTTATTGTATTTTTTTCATCAGGATCTAAACCGTCAAATGGTTTATTGTTTGATGAGCTATACATACTTCCCAAAATAATTGGATACCGTGGATCTTCATTCAAGAAACCAACAACCACTTCATCACCAACTTCAGGCATAAAAAATGCGCCTGCGCCAGCTGTGGAATAGAAATTTGTTAATCGCGCCCACAATCCTTCACCATTTGGATCAAACAATGGAATGTCTACCAACACACGATATTGACTGTCTGGATCTTCATACATTTTTTTTACCGTTGCATTGAATAATCCTTGTGCGCCAGGCAATAATCCTGAAGCTGGCGGCGCCATAACATCTGGATCTTCTGTGAACCAAACAGGCGATAAACCAACCGAAACTTCTGTTGTCCAATTTCCGTGTCCAATGAAATGATGTACATTCGAAATGATATGATCGCCATTGAAACGATCGCCCAATCCTGCAAGTGTGATGTATTTTGCTGGATCAACTAGGTTGCTTCCCTGAAATTTTACATCGCCTCGAATTTTGGAATATGCACTTTTTACCAACGCAGCTTTTGACCAAGTTGTTAAGTCGCCAGTTTCAATTGGTGCAGTACTTTGCAATTCGTAATTAGAAAGTCCCACAACTTCCGATAGTTTTTTGGACGATAAATTTCCTGGACCGGCATAACTACTTGACGCTTCTCCTGAAACCGTTTTTTGTGTGGCAAAATCCCAAGAAGTTGCTTTTGCCGCGCCTAATTGTGTAACAGCATCTAAGCTTGCATTAAATTCTAATAGATTGTCTCCATAAGCAATTTCTAACACAGAAGAAGTATCACTACTTGGATCAAATACAGACACTTTTCCGTTTAAAGCGGTTACAATCATTCCGTTTGTTTCTGCTCTTGCGAGTAAAAAATCCCAGTCGGTTGCATAGTATTGTACTTGTTCTGGCCATTCTGTGGTTGTTGCAGAAACGTCTGCGCTTAATCCAGAATACGTACCAATAATAGAACTCATAATGTCGCTGTCTTTTTTCTTTGAATAGGTCAAACTTTTACGTCCGACAATCATTTTTACAGCTTCATCACGACATTCAACAATTAATACAGAACCTTCATTTCCATGAATACGAATGCTTTGTTTGGTAATGATTCCTTTGAAAATTACTTGATTTTTAGAATCGTACCCAGCTTCAATCGTAATGGTATTTCCTGGAACAAACGTACTCGACGAGCTTGCTTCAAAAGTTTCCGTCGAAGGCGTTCCATCAATAACGACAATTTTCGCTATCGGAATTCGGTTGACACCTTTTTCTATTTCAACAGATTGTACGTCCATTGTATCCGGAATTGTACTTCCATTGGTTTTAATATCGAAGGTTACTAAACCGCCACTTGTTATTGTTGTTGATGCACTCATATAGTTCGTTATGTTGGCTTTATAATTGGAGGAAATATTAATTGTTGTCCTCCTTTTAGTTGTCTGAATTTGTTTAGATCGTTATACTTAGCAACTTGCACATAATAGTAGGGTGAATTCCAAATTTTATTGGATAATTGCGGCAAACTTTCTCCTTGTACAACTTCCACCATGTGTGAAATGTCGGGAGAACTTTCATTGTCTTCTTTTGCGCGTTTGTCAGGCGAAATATATTTTCCGAAGCTTAATGAAATTTTAGCTCTTAATGGACTTCCATCTGGTTTGAAAAGCGTGTACGTGGTATCAAATGATTTTAATACGCTGTAAAACACCAAATCACTTCCCCATTGAATTTTTACGAAATTGGGTCTGTGAATGTCGCCGTTATAGGTATATACAATGTCTTCTAAGGTTTGAATTTCCTTGGTGAGATCGGTTCGTTTATTATCTACAACTCCAGTACAATCAATAACAATGTCAAAACTGAGATTGTCGCTTGGCGTACTTTTGTATTTTTGAGATGTTGAACTCGTATCTATCGGTTGTTGTTCATTGTATTCAATGGTTCGACTCCATTTTATAGACTCTGGATTCATCATTAGATTATACGGGTCGCCAGATACAGCTTGTGTAAAAGCTTCATCTTTGTATCCTGTAATTTTCATATATTCTAATGCCATAATCGTAATTTACTCGATCATCGAGATTTTATTCTGAGTTAATTTACCTGTTATACTTTTCTCGTTTTTGTGCTTCAGAAATCATACGTTGACACGCTTCTAATACTTCATTTTTTAATTTAGAAGTATCATACGCAGTACGTTTTGAGTTCCCGTTTTCGTGAACTGTTTTTATTTCTGTCTTTATGACTAATTCTCTGATTTCTATTGGCATAATTCGAGTTGTGTACTTTGTTTTGTTATTTACTTAACCTGAGTTCGACTTAAAATTCATTCAAATGAAATTTTGAAAACACCTACTGTTGTATTTTGAAAATACTGAAAAGCAGTTTTTTATTTTCGTTTTCTTTGTTCGCACAAAGAAAAGAAACAAAAGAAAGTGCACTTTTCCAGAGGTATTTTTAATTTTTCTTTAAGGAAAAAATTAAAATCACAGTGATTTTTCTAAATTTTTTCCAAGGCTTCAAAAATTTTTAACGAAAAATCTCTGTTATAATACGGAAAAGAAGAAAAGCACTCTAATGTTTTATATCGAACTTACATTACTTGATATTGAAATAGTTATAAGCTAATTCAATAGTTTCAATTAAGATTTCGCTTTCTTGCGATTTCAAATCTGAAACCGCATAGCTTAAAGGGTACGCATTGTAAAATGTCCATTTCATCAATATTTTTCCTTTATTATCAAGCAAATCAACAGATACATCTTGTGTTTGTATTGCTGTGGCCAATCCGTTGTCTAGCGTATCAGCGCACCAAGTAATTAGTTTCGATCCTGTTGGAATAATGGCTCTTTTGAGGACTAAGTTTTTGCTGGTACTTACGGTTGGCAATCGATATTTGAATCGATTTTCGCCGCCGCCAGCTACTTCTTCCACGCCAAGTTCTTTGCTGATTCCTGAGACTTCCTTAAAAGCCGCATCTTCACCTTCAAACGAAAGTGAAAAATAGAATCCAACAGGATATTCACTATTATCCATTTGCAATAATTAGTTGTTCGTGTGCAATTTCTAAGGTATCTACTGCAACTTCGTTTCCATCAGATTTTAAGTCGGTACTCGTAATTTTTGTTGGCCACGCATTATTTAGTGTCCATTGCATGGTTACTTTTCCTTTTTCATCTAACAGTTTTATGATTACAGTTCTACGTTTTATGGTGTTCATAGAAATTTCTGCATGCCAATCCCAAAACGTATTGTCATTGACAAATACACCACGTTTCATCGTTATATTTCCATACTTTACAATGCCAGGCATTTTTTCAGTAGAGAATAACGGACTGTTACTTTTGCGGTATTCTATAATTTGATTTTCTACATCCATTCCAGAAACTTCCTGAAATGCGACTCCTTTAAGCTCAGTTCCTAAATCTACTTCAAATCGGAACTTTGGCATGGGCCATGTTGCGCCTTCTACACTTCCATCATCTGCCATAATTTTATATTTTTTAAATGTTAATTTTTATTTTGTTTTTAAATGATTTTACTTTTCGTTAAAGTTTAACTAGAAGTTGCTTGTTGTTGTTGGAAAGTCAGTACAATAAATTCTGCAGGACGTACTACAGCAACTTTAATAGTTACATTCATAAATCCGTTTAAGATATCGTCTGACGTCATTGTTGCTCCTAATCCGCATTCTACAGAAAAAGCTGCCGCAGCCGTAGCTCCTTGTAATCCTCCTTGTTTCCATATACCTGATAGGAAACTTCCAATCATAGTTTTCACAGCTTCCCATGTGTTTTTGTCATTTGGTGCAAATACATACGCTTGTGCTGCGAGTTTAGACGATTGTTCTAAGAAGTTCATAGTTCTTCTAACCGAAAGGTAACGCCAATCTTGACTGTTTCCATCAAGCGTTCTTGCGCCCCAAATTAGGATTCCAAGTCCTTTGAAAAAACGAATTGCATTGATCGATTTTCCTGAAACCGCATCTACATTTAAGTCTGCTTGTTGTGTTTCTGATAGTTTTATAGGAAGCGAAGACGCACCTACCATGGAGGTATTTGCAGGCGCTTGCCACGGACCAACTTCGTTATCAGTTACCGTAATAACACCAGCCATTCCGCCACTTGGAGGCAACATGTTTGCATCCGCTAATACATGATTGATGATGTTGTTATACGTTTTACTTGCTGCAATTAGTGAATTGTTATATTGACTTACCGTTAATGGCGTTCCTGGCGGATTTTCAATGTTTCCTATAATCGTTTCTACGGTAGCATTTGGATTGTCTGCCGGACTTAAAAGTGGTTTTAATTGTTTTAAATCGCCTCCAAATAAGTTGGTATAGTCTAAGTCAGATGTTTGCATAATAGTGGTTCCTACAAACGGATAATATGCCGCTCCGTAGCTGAGTCCATTGGCTCCTGTACTGTCACGAAATGCTGTAATATCGTCCATCCACATAACTGGATCAGGATTTCTACCACCAATGATATCTAAAATAGAAACCGCAGTTTGCATTTCTTCCGCTTGTAATAACATAGAAGCCATTAAGGTTCCGTTATTTGCTACAGAAAGTAAGGTAGCTTCTGGACAGATATACATGGTTGGTTCTTGTTCATTTTTTAGTAAAGCAAGTCCGCCAGTAAGATCGTTGAGTTGTACATTTGGATTCACAATTTGATCGCCTGGCGTCATTGGTTTTCCAGAAGCTGATCCATAACTTCCAACAGATACAATGTATGCGTCTCCGCCACCATTTTCGTAGAATAAGCGAATGCTATTGTATAAATAGTAAATGGTGTTTGCATCGGGAACAATAGAGTAGAAGGTTCCGTCAATTTGTACATAGTCACCTTTTTCGGGTTGACTTTTTTCTGCTACTAAATAGTACTGTGGACTATATTGCTTTGCAGGATCGGCAGGCGCAGCTGGACTTGGTAGCATAAATATTGCCTGAAAATCTGTAAAGGAAGTAATCTTCGTTGGTACATTTGCATACGATTTCCCTTCGTACATAGCTTGTGGTGTGTATCCAATAAATGCGGGAACAGCAGTCGGCACTGGGACAACTGAATTTCCGAATCCATTTATTTCATTGATGTAAACACCTGGAGATTTAATGGTTGATAAATTCATAAAACATAGTTATTAGTTCTTGTTAATTTTTAGTTTACTTAATAAGGCATTTTTAGATATATAGATATACTAAAGATGCTATTGTATGGTCGTTATTTACTTGTAAATTTTGAGGATTTGGAATGGGCAATCCTTTGATGATAGTTTCTGTTCGTTCACCAGCTATTGTTGATTTTGTATTGGTTAGATTGAAGTTATATACTACCACATTTTTTAATGGAATTTTGGTAGTTTCAGATGAAAATAATACTGCATTTTGACCATTTTGAAGTGTGACTTCCGTTGGTGCTGAAAATTGAATATTATTTTCACTTTGTATGTTTAGTTGATTGTATTCTTGATTGGAATTGTTGATTACATAATACTTCCATTGAGTTTCTCGTGCTTTTAATTGAATGTCAAATAGTACTTCTGAGTTCATTCTGCGGAAGCGAATGATATCTTCAAATTGTATCGTTATTGAAATTGCTTCTTGCGAAGTAGTATCTGTACTAAAAGTTTCTGCCAGTTGAATCGTTTCATTCGTTACTACATTTTCTGTGTTATTGCTCGCAAATGAAAGCACGCCAAGTTCGTTTATTGGCACATCAGTAAAGTTGTAAAAGTTTTGATCTGAGGTAATTCCAGCGAAAGCGAAAGCCGTATTTCCAGATACTTGCGAGATATAGTTTACGTAGTTTTCAATAGATTGATTGCTCGTTGCATACATTTCAAAACCCGTTGCGGTTGCTTTCATAATGAATCCGTATTTGTCTATTAATAGTTGCGTTTCTGAACTTGCTTTGTAGTGTAAGCATTCGCAATTGCCTGACGCATAGTATGAATGCGCGACAGTTACTCGAAATAAAGATGTATACGATGTAGTCATTATTTTTCGTTGGCGTTTGTGTTTATTTCTATTATTCCAGTATCAAATCCTTCAATTTCGTCAGAAGCGATTGTTACTAGACGTATTTTGTATATAACAGATGGTTGGTATTTTGCGCCAAGTGCTGTCCACAAGTTTTGCATTTGCATATAGTTTTCACCTTTTTGAAATTCGTATTCAAGTTTTCCTAAATCGGCAGGAATTTCTGCATTTCGTGTCGCATCAATCATTGCATTGATTTGAAAAAACTGAATGGACGCATCTAAAAATTTTAACGCTTCACTATAATTGGTAAAGTTTGGCGTGATTAATACAAATAGATTGTAGCGATAGGAGAGCGGCGCTTTTATATAATTTCCGTTTTGTAGTTGTTGATTTCTATTGTAGAATTGTTTCGTTGTATCTTGTTCTATGTGAATTAACGAAATGACAATTTTGTTTTGATTTTCCTTCGGGACAACACCATTTTGATCAATAATAGGATTGATTGTGACCACATCTTCATCTAAGCCAAATTTCTTTTTGACAAATTGGTTAAGTGCTTTTCCTGTAAATTGAAGTGCTTTTTCAATCATGATAGGCAAATGGTTTTGGTTAGTTAACTTTATTGGATGTTAAAATTAATGATACAATTACAGAATAAAGCATTGTAAGCGTATACCATTTATGTACATTTTTGAGTTGTATGAAGTTTTCCGTAGACAAAACGTAGACAAGAGTGAAATGTGTATATAAATAACAATACACACTTTTTTATGGATACAATTACACTACTAATTTTTTGGGTTTTTGAAGACAGCAATACTTCGAGTTGAAGATACGGAAGTTTTGATTGTTTTTTATTTTAATGTTTGATGTGAATTAATTCGCAAAGGTTTGAAGATAATTGCGAAGATCTTGATGTTTTTGTAGCACCATTTTTTTCTTTAGACGGTATTTGTGTGTGCGGACACTTTCTTGATTGATTCCTAAGATTAAACGAATGTCTTCATTAGACATATTCATTTTTAAGTAACAGCAATATTTTAAGTCCTTTGCTGTAAGACATGGAAATTTTGTGCTTAATTCTTTTAAGAAACTCGGATTTACATTTTCGAAGTAATGTTTGAAATCGTCCCAATGTTTTCGATCATTTCGCGTCATTTTGATCGTATTTACAATAGACATCAATTTTGTTTTGGTAGCAGCATCTACGCCGTCATATAATTGCTTGATGCGTTCTTTTATTTTATCTAAAACGGCTTTTTTTTGATCGAGTTCTAAGGTAAAACGAGTTAAGTTTTTCGTTTGCATTGCACTTTGCACAAATGTTTTTGGTGCTTGCGATGGCTTAGTTTTTTGAACTAATTTTAAAATTCCTTGAACATTGGTGCTTAAATTATTATACTGAATTCCATACTCAAACATTTGCGTAAAAACTACAATAGTATCACACATTTGTAAATGATGACGTTCATTTTTTTGGAGCAAACACAAAATAGGAATCGAAAAATCTTTGTTATATGTCAACAGTGATTTTATAATATGTTGATTGTCTCGAAAGCTAAGAATGATTAAAATTGGCTGAATTGATTTTGCAATTTGAACAATATCTGACACACGTGTTGCTGTGATAAAACTATACTGATTCACGTCTTGCAAGCTCTTTATAATAGCTGCAAGTGACGCAGAAGTATCACTTCCGATAAGTATATTTTCATGTGTAGTCATCACTGTACTATATTTACTTAAAAAAATGTTATAGTGTGTTTTTGGGGAATCATATCAGCGGAATGTTTCAAAATTAGTGCTAAAAGTTTTAACAGCGTACGGTAGAACTACCTGTTTTTTGACGTTTTAATGTTATAATTGCTGAATTAGAATATGTTAACTTACAACAGTTCCCATATAGATTTGTGCTCCTCCTTTTTCATTATTTTGCGCCCAAACTATTTGAGAACCATCACGGGAGAACTTGGCATGTTGCGCAGCAAAATTAGAATTACTCACAGAAATTATAGGTGTTGATTGTGGATTTTCTTGATCAACTTTTCGTATAAAAATTTGCAATTTTCCTTTCGGTGAAATTGCCTCAAAAGCCATAATGTTTCCGTCATTACTAAACCACGGCGCACGCCCAATTTTCCCTTGTGCTGGATCTGAAAATACAACAGGTGTATTATTACCAACTTGAAGTAATACTCTGTTTATTTGTTGATTGTATTTTCCTGAACCTTTGGGTTGTCCCGCGAAAGCGATCATACTAGAATCGTTTTGATTTACAGTTCCCATGCCTGACCAATATTCACTACTGGTTAATACGCTTGATTCTAACGTAGTGATATCTACTTTTAAAAGTTGTAATTGTGAGTAATTTGTCATTAACAGTGAAAGTTCATTAGGATACCAAGCAGGATATGACAATTGCGATTGTTCATACCCAGAAACTGATAGATGCGTAGCACTATTATTTGCACCGTTTTCATCTAAAAGCATAATTTTTGAAACTAGTTCAACTTTACCAGGAACAGGAAACATTCCCGTAAAGGCTATTTGCTTTGACTTTTGCGCGAGATTCCACGACCAAGAAGCTCTTAAGCAGTCATAACCGTCACTTTTATAATATAGGCTTGCTATTTTTGTAGGGAGTTCTACAGTCCAGAATTGTGCTTTTGAAATTCCGTTTCCGGAACGTTCAAAAAGAACGGTATTGCCGTCACGACTGAAACATGGACGACCATCTATAAAATTTTCGTTTGCGTTAACGCCAACTTGCGTTATTGGATAAATATCTTTGACTTTCATACTATGGAATGGTTGGTTACTCCAAAGATAGAACGTTAAGTTGTTTTATAATAGCGTGTTACTACGTGATTTGTGTTTGCGGAAAGTACGGGAATACGCAATTAACGCATCATTAGTTTTTGTTTTTTTGTAAGTTCTTGTCTTCCAATTGCCAAATAGTGTTGTTGTGAAGTCAATATTTGGCATTGGAAATACAGTTTTTTATTGACTAAATTTTACTGTTTAATTACTTTTAGATATGAGTTTTCTCCGTTAGCTCCGATAATTTTAAGAATGTATATTCCTGCGGGTTTGTCTATGTTTAATTGAATTAGCGAAGTGTTTTCTGCATGCTGTTTTTGTACTATTTGACCAGTTAAAGAGTATAAAACTACAGTTAGGTTTTTATGTGTATTCTCAAAATCAATTGAAAAATCTCCGCTGGTTGGATTTGGATATACTTTAAATGTATTTGAAAAAGAATTTTCACTGATTCCTAAAGTTGTTATGGCAACACAGGCAGAAGTGTCAATACAGCCATTTTTATCTAATCGTACTGCGTAATCTCCAACGGAAGTTGGTGTATAACTGCTATTCGTCTCACCAGAAATAGCACTCATACCATTATTGCAATCTACCCATTGGTAAGTTACTCCAGTAGCATTGGAAGTGATAGTACCGCTGTTTGTTGTCGTAGAAGTGTCAATTGTTGTATTTGCAACACTTATATTCGCAGCTCTTTGACAAGTTACTGTAGCATCTGTAAAAGTTACAGTATATGCCTCCGCAGGTAAGCCTGAAGCATTCGAAGCTTGTCCTTGGAGCAAATTCGTATCAGTTTCTACTATAGTTCCCATAGAATTTCTCCAAACCGCTGTGTAAGGTGGCGTACCAAAAATACCAACGGCACTTACAGCACCATTACTTCCGCCTTGACAATCATTATTAATTACGTTGGCAAATACTTGTAATGTACATTGCGCATTTGACTGAGTTGAATATAAAAAGCTAAAAAGTGTTAGCGATAGGATGAATACTTTCTGAACAAGGTTGATTTTCATAGTGTGATTGGTTTTTTAAAGTCTGGATTAAAAAGTTGTTTTCTTTATATGTTAAAAACAAATATAGTAGAAAAGAATCAAATTTTATGTGTAGCTTTTAACTACTATTTTTTTTTGGAGGTTGTTATTTTAGGGTAAACGCTCGAAACACATTTTTCAACAAATTAAACACTTGTAATTTTCCTTGTAATACGTTTGAAGTATCTTGCAGAATTTTGACGACTTCGTTTACTTGAAAACTTGAAGCCATCGTTACAATTTGTGGCATTACATGAGAATCATTACAATCTTCATTTTGAAATATCGCCTGATCGTTCTCAAAGGTTTCCGCCAATGATTTTCCGCCTTTGTAATTGAATACCGAAATGTGCCCTTCCGCACCTTTTACGCCAGTATATATCATCGGAATGTTGTGTTTTGCGCAAAAAGCATCAATCACCAAGCGAGTTGCGTAGTTATCTGTACAATCAACAATAATGGTGGCTTGTTGGAGTAATTGTTCACTGTTTTTGGAAGTCAAACGTTCTTTAAAAACGGTAATTTCAACAGTAGTTGTGCGAGCTTCTAATTGTGTTTTTGCAACATCACATTTATACTTTCCAACAGCATTCAAATCAAATAAAATTTGACGTTGTAGATTGTCAATTTCTATAATATCATCATCAATAATAGTTAGTTTTCCAATACCTAATAACGCGAGCGAAAGTAGTGTAGCACAACCCAAACCGCCGCAACCAACCGCAATAACGTGTGTGTTTTTTAGCGTTTGCTCAAAAGAAATATGTGATTTCGCTTCCGACATTAGTTTATTTGACTAAGAATAGTTGTATCCGTAATTTTATCATCAGCGGCTAATAAAAAAGCTTTGCTTAATACCAACGATAATCCACGATCGCCTTCAAACGGTAAAAAGATACTGTCTGTGTTTTTATCTTTTCCTCTTGCGGGAACAATACATAAATATTGATCGTTGGGTTCCATTAAAATATTCGTGCTTCCAATGTGAATTTTGTACGTGCGTTTCGTGCCTTTTACTTTTAAAAATTTACCATCAATCGTGGAAACTTTGTTGATCTTTAATCGTGGTAAGAGTTTTTCTAAGATTTGTTTTCGAGTTTTTGCAACTTCGGTTAAATCTCCAAAAGAATAATTTGTCCAATAATCGCGGTATTGTGGCAAACCGCCATTATCTCTCCATTCAGGATCGTTTCCAACACTACAAACTCCCACAAATAAATCGACATCACGAAGTACTTCCGAAAGCACTAATTTAGGAACGTCAATCAAATCCATGATTTCATTATTTTTGACAAATCGGACTTGATCCGTAGCAATATAATTCCAAATTCCTGAGTCGTTAAATTCATCTTCCGCATTCAATTCATTGATCCAAAATTGCGCTTCTATTCCATGCGCTTTCATGTGTATAGAAGCAATTTCGTCATCGACGCCGTTATCAAAAGAACCCATTAATGTGTATTTCCAGCCGCGAACGCTTGTCAACGCATTAAATTGATGTTGCTTCAAAATGTGCGCCGCCATTCGATTACTATACGTTTTCGTGTTGACTTCTGCATCCGTTAAAATATATACTTCGCGATATGCTTGCTTTAATGGTTGTTTTATTTCGAGTTCTTCTAACTTTTTTCGCCAAAATAATACGTTATCTACTTTTTCATAAATTGGATGCCACAAACGAACTTCTGTTTCTTCCGAAATCCAGTCTAGTGTTGTATTATTTTGTGTTGTCCATTGTTCATTTTGATAGATTGCTGTGACAAATGTGTCTTCTTTTTTAAATTGCCATAACAATCGTTTTGTGACAAAATTTACCAATCCGTGATGTACATAATGCTTTGAGAAATCTTCATATGTCCACACGCGATCTTCTAAATATAAACGATCAATTCTGTCGCGTTGTGCGGTGAGGTATTTTTTTATTTGCGCGACATCACTTTTTGCTTTTTTAAGCGTTTGCGTATGTTTAGTAGAATTTTTGACAAAAGCAGGCGTTGTTTTTTGCAATTTTCCATCGGGTTTTAGCCAACTTAAGTTTACTTTTCCTAATTCCTGTATTTTTAATTCTAATACATAATCATCAAAAGTGTATGTTTTGGCACCGTTTTCCAATCCGAAGTGCGGAATGGATAGTTCTTCTATTTCAGACGAAGAAATTCCTAGTTTGGTAGAAGCTTCATCCAAGTATTTTTCAATGAGTTTTCGAGTATTATTTTGCTTGATTTTTAATTTTAATCGTGATAAGTGGCTTATTCCTTCAAGTCCTTTGGTATTTCCTAAAACATACATACATGCATTTCCAATTCCAGCGGAAGCTGGGCCAACACCAGGAATTTTTTTATAACAACGTTCCGCTAGTTTTGCGACTAGATTTAATGTGGTAGAATCGTGAAATTTTGCCAAACTCCATACCAATCCTTTGATGAAAGTGGTGCTTTTTTCGTGTAAAAAGTCATAATTACTATAATCATATACTTCACCACCACCGAAGTCATGTTGCTTTTTAGTCTCTATTTCTTTGAGTTTTGTGACAAATTCTAACCACGGATGAATACTGGTTTTGTATTTTGAAATTCCGATCGCATCAATAATTTCACTGGTAGTTTTTAGAAAACGCTGTGATGGTTTTCCGCTTGATGCTTTTGTAAATAGATGAAATAGTTGATAAAAATGATCGCGTAAAGCTTCATCAAAAGTAGCCACTTCGGCATTTAGCATAGTTCCAAACCGATCGTCAGTATGTGAGTATGGAGGAGTTTTTCCTTCCGTATTTTGATCGTTAAATAGTATTTTTTTTAGTTTAGTTTCTATTTTATCTAAGTCAGATCCGTAATAATCATTTTTGGATTCCATTTCTGGAGATGCTAGAAATTTTTCTATATAGATTTTCCATTCAGGCGACAATCCATTTTTCTTAACACTTTTTTCTATTTGTTGTATTGCATAACCAATTGGCCAATGTGAAAAATGTATCAGATTTTGTTTAGTAGCAGACGCACTTGCAAAGAAACTCATCAAGTTAGCAAACTCAACAGGTTCATATTCCAGATTACTACGCAGTAATGCGGTTAATAATTCACCGCTGATATGTAGTTTGCGATTCTCAATATTTGATAGCGTTTTCCTTTCACTTTTTTTAAGTAATTCTATTTTTTTCTCAGCTAGATAGTGTGCAAATTCTTTTTTAGTGGTTGCATCTTTTACTTTGAGTGCTTTGTACGACTCCAATTTTGAAAATGGTATTGAATAGGTGTGTCCTACTGAAATGATTTCATGTACAATTTTATTCAATTGTTCATCAAATACTGGATGTTCTAAAACTGCTTCTTTTTTTACGCCAAATAAATTTTTTAGACTTTCTTTAAATCCCATAGTTCTCAATTATCCACCAACTAATGGCGTAAGTTTTACAAAGCTTATCTTAGTTGTATTAGTTATTAATACTTCTTGTTCTAAGGTTTCTGCTTGCTGATCGTCAATGAGAAGTAAGTATCCATTTTTCTGAAAAGCATCAAAAGCGATGAATGTTTGCTGTTCAATATCTATTTTTTTCTTTCTATTTTTTAGTTTGAAACCATTCAGTGTTTTTTCCGATGCAGTCGGACGAATTAATCCTTTGAAATATTCTGGAAGTTTGTTGTTGTATAATTCAACTTCGGCAGAAACTCGTGCAGTAATAATGTCTTTTACGGTACTAATTTCGTTTGCTACTGCAATTTGTATTTGATTGAGAATGTCTCCTGTAAGAGATTCATCTGTAATGGTAATTGTCATAACAATGATTTTTTCTTGAATTTAAGAATTTTGAGTTTAGCAAGAAAATTTATCGCATAAAAAAACCTGCAACTACAGGAGTTACAGGTTTTTGATAGGTGTTATGATTGTAATTATTCTTTACTTACAATGATAAAGTCTGAACGACGATTTTGTTGGTGTTCTTCATCAGTACACTTATTACCACAGTCAATTAATGGAGAGCTTTCTCCTTTTCCTTCACTGTTTAAACGTGAAGCATCAATTCCTTTAGAAATGATGTATTGTACTGTAGATTTTGCTCTTCTTTCAGATAATTTCTGATTGTATGGAGCTGAACCTCTAATGTCGGTATGCGTTTCAACTTTGATAACCATATTAGGATATTTAGTCATCACATTGACTACTTTGTCTAATTCAAAAGCAGCATCTTGTCGGATGTTGTGTTTGTCAAAATCAAAATAGATAGGATCTAACACAATTACATCTTCAATTATTTCTTCAATTGGAGCTAATGAGATGTCTATAATTTTTTCAGTATCATCTCCACTATTTACATTTACTTTTTGAGGAACATATCCTTGAATAGACGCTTCTAAAATGGAAGATTTGTCACATTCAACTTTGAATGCTACTTTTCCGTCTGAATCTGTCATTTTTGATCCAACACTGTTTCCTTGATCGTCCGCTAAGACAACTTTTGCTCCGCTTAATGCAGCACCAGTTTCTTTATCAGTAACTGTAATTACATAATCTACATCACAAATAGGATTTAATAATGTTGTTTCGTAAATGTCGTCACTTCCTTTTCCACCTTCACGGTTAGAAGCAACAAATCCTTTTTTAGTTTCTTCATCAAATGTAAAAGAAAAATCATCAGAGTTACTGTTTAAAGGCGTTCCTAAGTTACGAACTGCTCCGTACGAACTTCCATTTACTTTAGAAGCAAATACGTCTAATCCTCCAATTCCTAAGTTTCCATCAGACGAGAAATAAAGTGTGTTGTTACTACTGATGAAAGGGAAAAATTCTCTTCCTTCTGTGTTTATGTCAGCGCCTAAGTTTTTTGGTACTCCAAAAGAACCGTCGTCATTAATGGCAACTTTGTATAAATCAGATTGTCCAAAACCTCCAGGCATGTCAGAAGCAAAGTATAACATTTTCCCGTCTGCACTTACTGATGGATGTCCAACAGAATACTCGTCATTGTTAAATGGAAGTGGCTCTACATTTGACCATTCTCCGCTTGACATTGTTGCTTTGTACAAGTTTAATGTTCCTTTACCTTCTTCATCTTTTTTGAATTTACCATCAAAATAGCTTTCACGTGTAAAGTACATGGTTTTCTTATCAGGAGAGAAACTTACCGTTCCTTCATGATATTTTGTATTGATATCATTTGATAGTGCTTGCGCGCTAGATAATTTTCCGTCTCCATCATACGAAGCCATGTAAATGTCTAAGTATGGTTGTCCGTTCCATCCGTATTTTCTTCCACCGTCACGCGTAGACGTGAAGTATACAATGTTTCCAGATGAGATTGCTCCAAAGTCAGAATTCTGTGTATTAATTTCAGAATTCTTCACTTTAAATTTTGTCACTTTTGCAAGAATTTGCGGAATGTAGTTTGGATTTTTCTTAAAAGCAATTGCTCTTTGATCACCTGGTTTTGCTGCGGCAAATTTTGCCATCCATTGGTTGTGTTCTTCGTATTTCCCATTTGCTTTTAGCATTTGAGAAAACTTGAAGTACGTATCTGCTTTGGTATTACCTTCCGCAATACTTTGTCTGTACCAACGTTCAGCATCTTCTGTTTGAAATACATTGTAATAGCAGTTTGCTAAGCGTTCATATACATAAGCGTCAGCATTTTCAAGAGCTATTTCTTCATATTCCTTAGCCGCTTTTACATATTCAAGCCTGTCGTAAAGCTTGTCAGCTTTCTTTGTTTTATCATTCTGAGCAAAAACGTTTGTAGTTGCTAGAACTAGAAATAATATATATAGTTTTTTCATTGTTTTTGGCGTATTAGGTTTTAGAAATATCTTGGCGAACGAGAAACTTTACGTGGGAAGTATAAATCAAATAATATGAATACTTCGTGAGATGAGCTTGCTACTGATGAAATTTCAGAAGTTACAGCATCATAGGCATAGCCTATACGTAATCTCGGGTTGATCGCAAAGTTGACCATTCCACTAAAAGAATCATCTAAACGGTAAGAAGCTCCAATTTCAAATTTTTCATAAAATAGAGCATTCAAGTTCAAGTCAAAAGATGTTGGTGCATCAAATGCAGATTTTACTAAGAATGAAGGCTTAATTTTAGTGTTTGGAGTTGCTTGAAACACATAACCACCTGTAAGGAAGTAATGCGATATTTCCGAACCATAAGTTCTACCATTTACATCTAAATGTTTTCCTTTTAAAAAGTTAGGGACAGATAATGCTAAGTAGTAATTGTCTGTGTAGTAAAAAAGTCCGGCTCCTAAGTTAAAAGTTGTTTCATTTACGTCACTTGAGAATGCTTCATCACCTTGATCTATTAATGTTGGGTTTACTTGAGAAAACAATCCGATGTCATGAAATGTTAATCCTCCTTTTACACCAAACGCTAATTTGTGAGCGCCTCCTAATTGTAATGTATATGAAAAGTCAGTGTAGACATTGGTTTCTTTCACAGGTCCAATTTGATCTGTGATAAATGATAATCCAAGCCCTACATTTTTACCGACAGGCGAATGCCCAAAGAACGTAAACGTTCTTGGGGCACCGTCAAATCCGGTCCATTGATTTCTGTATAATGCTCCTATAGATATTCCTTCTGTAGATCCAGCGTATGCAGGATTAATAACTGCCATATTGTACATGTACTGAGTGTACTGCGGATCTTGCTGTGCAAAAGATGGTAGCGTAAAAAGTAATATAAAGAGTGCGATATATATGTTCTTCATGATATGATGTGATATTATTTTAATAATATGGTTTTTTAATTTTTATGCAACGAATATTATTTATTTAAATAAATCCATCCGTTTTTAGCTTCTCCATTTTCGAGTCTTAGTACATAAAAATAAGTTCCTACTGGTAAATTATCATTATCATTTGTTTGTCCTATCCATTCGTTCGTATACTTAAATTTCTTGTATATAGAGCGACCGTGAGAATTAAATATTTCCAACTCATCTACTCTGAATGCTCGTAAATCCCATGAATCATTCAATCCATCTCCGTTTGGCGAAATTCCTTGCGGGAATGAACACATAGCGTTGATTACAGTAAATGTTTGCATACTAGCACAACCATCAGCAGTTGTAATTGTTACGGTATATTCTCCGTCTTCTGTTGCAATAAACTGATTTCCAGTTGTGTTTGTTGATGCACCACCTGACCATTCGTAGGTAACAGTTGCAGGATCGTATCCATTATTCAATGGAGTTACAGTAATTGTATACTGATCAGCAATACATTCACCTTCTAAACCAATATTGGCAGGATCAACCTGCGCAAGCACTTCAATTAAGAAATCTCCTGTTGCATAACATCCTGTAATGTTATCCTGAATACGAACATACACCGTAGTGTCTCCACTAACATATGATGTAGGATCCGCAAGCATGTTTGTACCAGCTTCTGCATCTGCCATTGTTTCATAGTACGAAACTGTAACATCGGTTTGTGTACCAATAACATTTACATCTTGCACTGTAAGGTCGAAATCGCCAACGTTGGTAAAATCTTCATCACAAGCTTCTAGTGTTTCCGTTGCTACAACTTCAGGATTTCTTTGTACGGTAACTGTTACATCATCCGTTAAGGTTACCAATGTACCATTTGCCAAAGCATATGAAATAGAGGCTGTATATGTGGTATCTTCTGTTGGAGATACTGTAATGTCTGTATTATTCCCTAAAGAAGTTCCATTTTCATCAAACCACTCAAATGTATAGTTTGGATTACCGTCTGGTACAAATCTCCATAATTCTTGTTGCGTAACTGCCCAAACACCAGTGTTTCTTCCAGGAGGAGCATATCCTACTGTTCCAAACTCATTCTGAATACCTAAAGTAGCTAAACCTCCATTCCATGTTGGACAAACAGGCTTTTCTAAAATTATAACATCAATAACGTTAGAAGATTCATATAAAATCATCTGCTGTGTGGTTAATAAATTGTTACAAGCTCCAGAGAATTGAGGGACTTCAAAGAAAGTCACTTTAAATTGTCTTGATGGTGCAGTTCCAACGGTTGTATATTCAATATAATGATTTCCAGCGACACTTGGGTCAATATCGTGGTATGCACCATGAATTGCATTCAAAGGAAGGTTTGGCGATGGTATTAAATCTACCGCGTTTATATTCCAAGCATTGAAAGTTCCAGCTAAACCTGTATTAAATCCAATCAATCCATTTGCACCAATGACTACGTCTGTATAGTCATTTCCAAAGTATTGAAAGTTAAAGTCTAATGGAATTACAGAAGACCATCTATCATCTAATGTAATAGAAGTTGGTAAACCAGTTAAGTTATCTGGTGGACATTGTAAATCACTAATTGTGTATGTACTTGTATTAGATGTAATTGAACTAGCCATAAAGGTAGCCGATAAATCTGTTGATGTAACATCACATGTTTGTAATTGATCATATCCAGCATTAATAATTGAACAAGCTTGATCTGGACAGAATGCCTGAGTTTGCGAATCACTTGTGAGTACACAGTTTGTATCATCAGTATCAGCTACTGTAAATATTACTGGTGTTGCATTTGGATACGGTCCAAATGTATACACACCTGCTGCGGTTACTACTTGTGCAGCACTTCCGAAATCATCTGAAATTGTGATTGTCACGGCATCACCTGTAGTTAAAATTTCTACATCTACTAAGAATTGATCTCCTGTTGCACAATCTTCAACTACGGTATAAGAAGCCGTTGGTTTAAAACATGTTGAACATTCTGCTGTCCATTCCCATTGTGTTCCGTTTCCATTGGCACAACTTTGGAATCCATCAGTGATAATTTCCATAAATAGGTTTCCACCAGAAGATGTAATGGTTAAACCACTTAAGTCTCCTGCATTGTTACCTGTAAATAGTAAGTCGCCTGTATTATCAGAACCACTATAGAAATTGATAATATCATCATCATCTACAATCGTTCCTGAAGTAAACGTTAGTATTATTGGAAATCCTGAATCGGATGTAAATAAGAACGTGTTATCGTCGTTATTTGTATAACAGTGATTCACGTTGATAGCTCCGTTAGCACAAACTAAGTTGAATACTTGGTTTGGATCAGGTCGTGTGGTAAAGCTTTCTTCGGTACAGCCTGATGCTAATCCGTTTCCGTTATATCCTAAAATTGTAATATAATAAGTAGTAGCATAATTAGTAGCTAATGCATATGTAGTTACGTTTCCAACATCTACACCATTTACAACATCATTACCGCCTGGCGTAGTTCCAACAGTTAAAATATAACCAGCTGGAGAACCAATTGCAGGACTCCAAGTAATATCTTGGTTAATTTCAATATCGGTAGCGCCATCCATTGGAGATAGTAACGACACACAAGTTGGTGGCGCAGTTGGATCAACACAAGCAACATCAAAATCCCACGGAGTATATCCGTTACCTTGACAGTTTATAATATTGTCAGAAGTTATTTGAACTGTAATACTAGGTCCTGAAGATTCAAAAAGTATTCCAGCTAAGTCTCCAGCATTACCATATCCACTATATAATACGGTTACACCGTCAGAATCAAAAATGGTAAGTAGATCCCAATTGTTTTCTACTTGTCCTGCGTTGAATATTACAGCTAGTGTAGAAACACCATCAGAACTTGTATAAGTAAATGCGGTATTGTCAAAATTACCATAGCAGTACGTAGTGTTGGTTGGACCAACAGCACAATCTACTGTGAAATCTGTTTGAATTGTAGTCGTAAAGCTCACAGGTCCTGACCAAACACTTTCGTCGCCTGGACCACAAATTGCTCTAACATATATGTCATAAGCTGTTTCTGTGGTTAATCCTGTAGCGTTTACTGTAGTTGTAGTTACAGAAGTTCCTGCACCTGATGGAGGGCCAGTTCCTGCTGGAATTATTACATATTCCCACTGTGTTTCTCCGTTGTTAGCAGTCCATGTTATATCAGCAGTTGTACCACCAACATTAGAAACCGTTAATGCACTTGGAGCTATACAAAAAGAACCACACGCTTCAACACGCACTAAATCTATTGACATATCTCCTTCAAATCCTGTTCCGGCACCGCCGTAACTAAATTCAATAAATATAACCTGACCTAAGTAAGCGTCTAAGTTGATTCCTATTGGAACCCAAGCTTCAGTATCGGTAAGTTGTAAGTCTCCAATCCAAGTAAATACATTCGTAAAAGGACCTGTTGCTGAGGTTCCCACGTTTACATTCAAGGTTCCTATGTCGTCACCAAATGCATGCATATTGAATGACAATTCTGCACCATCTACTGCTGAAGTTAAATCAACTGCGGGACTGATTGCAGAAGCTATTGTGCTTGAATTTCCAGAAGCTTCGTATTCTAAGTGCATTCCTCCACTAAAAGAAGCAGAAGGACCTGTTCCACCAGAGTTAGCTCCACCTGCGGTAATATCCCAGTTTCCATTACTTCCAGCAAAACCAGTACCTGTCCATCCAGAAGGAGGATCAGTTTCAAAGTCTTCCGAAAATAAAAAAGATGAAGTTCCACTTGTACATGTTACACCAACTGGTGGTGGAGGTGGTGAATTTAATGTAGTAAAATTAATAGGGCCTGTCCAAGTACTGAATCCATTAACACCACAATCTGATCGTACATATACTTCATATTGTGTAGTAGGATTTAGTCCAGTAGCATCATAAGGTGCGTTTGTTGTTGTAGCAGTTCCTGAACCTGCTGGTACTCCTGTTCCTGCAGGTTGGATTACAATTTCCCAAGCAGTTTCACCACTATTTGGTGTCCACGATATATCTGCCGTTGTAGCATCAATATTCGATGCTGTTAATGCACTTGGAGCTATACAAAAAGTACCACACGCTTCAACACGCACTAAATCTATTGATATATCTCCTTCAAATCCTGCTCCGGTACCGCCGTAACTGAATTCGATAAATATAACCTGACCTAAGTAAGCATCTAAGTTGGCTCCTACTGGAACCCAAGCTTCAGCATCAGTAAGTTGTAAGTCTCCAGTCCAAGTAAATACATTCGTAAAAGGACCTGTTGCTGAGGTTCCAACGTTTACATTCAATGTTCCTATATCGTCACCAAATGCATGCATATTGAATGACAATTCTGCACCGTCTACGGCTGAAGTTAAATCAACGGCAGGACTAATTGCAGAAGCTATTGTACTTGAATTTCCAGAAGCTTCGTATTCTAAGTGCATTCCTCCACTAAAGGAAGCAGAAGGACCTGTTCCACCTGAATTAGCTCCACCTGCAGTAATATCCCAATTTCCATTACTTCCATCAAAACCTGTACCTGTCCATCCTGAAGGAGGATCAGTTTCAAAGTCTTCCGAAAATATAAAAGAGGAAGTTCCACTTGCACATGTTACACCAACTGGTGGTGGAGGTGGTAAGTTTAAAGTTCTAAAAGTAATAGGACCAATCCAGTTGCTAAAACCATCAACTCCACAATCAGCTCTTACGTATACTTCGTAATCTGTACTAGCGCTTAGTCCAGTAGCAGCATAAGGTGCATTTGTTGTAGTAGAAGTTCCTGAGCCTGCTGGTATTCCTGTTCCTGCAGTTTGTATTGCAATTTCCCATGTAGTTTCAGTATTTCCAGGCAACCAGCTAATATCAGCTGTAGTAGCTGTTATATTTGCGGAAGCTAAATTGGATATGTCTGGGCATGTTGGAGGTGCTGCAGAGGTTATTGTTGGTGAGTCAAAGCAAAATCCCCATTGCCAACCTGCATTATCATCAAATGATAATCGGTAGCGGAATCCTGCTTGTTGAGTTGCCGTGAATCCACCAATATTTAACGGATCACTTGTAAAAGAATCTCTGGTTCCACTACAAAAATCGGCAGTAGGCTGATCTCCACTAGCAACAAATTGTTGCCAAGCTACCCATGCGCTAGCATCGGCATCCCAATATTCTAATGTTAGTGTGTCACCTAAATCATTGTAGGTGTAGTCAACAGTGGCAGTTAGCCAAGTTTCTGAGGCTGCAAATGCAGCGGAAACATCAATGATTGGAGATTCTGCTGCGATAGTATCGTCACTTGTAGAACCTGCATCATCATCATCAAAAGCAAAATTTGCTGTTAGTGTCGGATCGGCTTCGAAAGCGGTCGGATCTGTATTATATGTTCCAGTAACAGACCAATTTGTATTTGGCCAGGCTGCTGGTTGATTTAATACTTGTGCATATGAAAACGTATAAAATAACGCTGCCATACATAGCAAGGTAATTTTTTTCATAAAAAAAGTTGGTTAATAGTTAGTAGCCATAAAAATAGTAAAAAAAAGCAAGCTTAACTTTACTTTAACACTTTACTTGCTAAAAATAAGGGTTACACGTTAAATTTTAACTTTATATAGACAGGAAAGTGGTCACTGTAACCTCCAAGGTATTTTTTACCTGCATACGTTCGGAAAGGATTGCCTTTGTATTTTCCTTTCCATATTGTTAAGAAATCTTCATCAAAAATGTCTGCGGAAGCAAAACTATGTGTCCCTTTTTTATAATCGAAGAAATTTGTAGAGAATATGATTTGATCAAATAAATTCCATTCGCCTCTATAACTTGCGCTACCTTTATATATAGTCAATAGTTTTAGCATCGGATTGTACAACTCCGTGTCCATTAAGTGGTTTTGAATACTTTCACTTGTCGGATCGTCATTAAAATCGCCCATGATAATTATATGAGGATCATTTTCTGCTGCCTTTATTTCATTGATTTTACTTTTAACGGTTTGTGCCGCTTTGATACGTTTGTGTGAAGTTTCATTAGCACCTTGTCTTCTGGAAGACCAATGATTGACAAAAACGTGAATAGCTTCCCCATTTAATAACCCTTTTACATATAATGTATCTCGTGTAAAATCGCGTACGCCATCTTCAGTATATAATAGGATAGGGATCGATTCTGAATAAATTACCTCAAAGTGTTCTTTTTGATATAGTAATCCAACATCAATTCCACGTTCGTCAGGCGAATTGTAATGCACAAAATCATACTTAAATTCAGCAAGTGGCTTTGAACTCACAAGATCGTTCATCACTTTTTTATTTTCAACCTCAGCAACACCTATTAATACAGGTACATTAGTTGTGTCTTCTGAACCAAAACTTGTAATGGCAGAACCTAGTTTGTAAATTTTCTTGTCGTAGCGTTTTGGAGTCCAATTACGAGCTGCTTCTGGCAGAAAATCATCGTCAAGTTTATGCTTATCATCAATAGTATCAAACAAGTTTTCAAGATTGTAAAATGCAATTGTGTGATACTTATTTAGGGTGTCTTTTTTCTCCATGAACGCTATAAAAGTCTGTTTATAAAAGATAAAAGTACTAAAATCAAAAAAGGAATTGTGTAACTTTGCTTTTTAATTTGATTTATGATAGAAAAGAAAACCATTGCATACGAGCGTACTATATTAATAGGAGTGATTACAAAAGAGCAAGATGAAACCAAGTCTGAAGAGTATTTGGACGAACTTGAGTTTTTGACATATACTGCTGGTGGGGAAGTTATAAAGCGATTTACGCAAAAAATGGAAGTTCCGAATCCAAAAACATTTATTGGAACAGGAAAAATAGAAGAAGTACAGCAATTTGTAAATGCAAATGATATTGGTTCTGTTATTTTTGATGATGAATTATCACCAGGACAACAGCGAAATATTGAACGTTTACTAAAATGTAAAATTATAGATAGAACTGGATTGATTCTAGACATTTTTGCACAACGCGCGCAAACAAGTTATGCACGCACGCAAGTAGAATTGGCACAATATCAATACTTATTACCACGATTAACAGGTTTATGGACACACTTGGAACGTCAACGAGGTGGAATTGGAATGCGTGGACCTGGAGAAACAGAAATTGAGACAGATAGACGTATTGTACGCGATAAGATTGTTTTATTGAAAAATAAAATGAAAACTATTGACAAGCAAATGGCGGTACAACGTGGAAACAGAGGCGCATTAATTCGGGTTGCTTTGGTTGGATATACCAATGTTGGAAAATCTACCTTAATGAATGTGGTTAGTAAAAGTGATGTATTTGCCGAAAATAAACTATTTGCAACGTTAGATACAACAGTTCGTAAAGTGGTGATTGGAAATCTTCCGTTTTTGTTAAGTGATACGGTAGGATTCATCAGAAAATTGCCA
Organism: Kordia antarctica; assembly: GCF_009901525.1. Classification (NCBI taxonomy): domain Bacteria; kingdom Pseudomonadati; phylum Bacteroidota; class Flavobacteriia; order Flavobacteriales; family Flavobacteriaceae; genus Kordia; species Kordia antarctica. The sequence goes on along the minus strand of NZ_CP019288.1, from coordinate 3,020,064 downwards.
ACACAATTAGTAGATTCTTTCAAAAGCACCTTGGATGAAGTGCGCGAAGCAGATTTATTATTACACGTTGTAGATATTTCTCATCCTAATTTTGAAGATCATATTGAATCTGTCAATCAGATTTTAGGCGAAATTAAAAGTGCTGACAAACCAACGATTATGGTTTTCAATAAAATTGATGCGTTTACACATGAAACGATTGATTCGGACGATTTAGTTACGGAAAGAACAAACGCACATAATACCTTGGATGACTGGAAACGAACATGGATGAATTCTTCCGCAGAAGATGTATTATTCATTTCAGCCATTAACAAAGAAAACCTAAACGATTTTAAGCGTAAAGTATATAATGTAGTGCGTGAAATTCACATCACACGCTTTCCATATAACAATTTCTTGTATCCTGATTACGAAGAAATAGAATAATAAAAACAAACAAAAAAATAGGCTGTCCGAAAAGTATACTTTTCAGACAGCCTATTTACAATGAATGTAATAACCTTACAATTATACACAATCTCTACACGTTGGAAATTCTGTTTGTGTAACACAAGCAATCTTAATGCTTACACCATTACATGTTGGATATTCAGTTTGTGTAGCGCAAGGACTTTTAACGCTTCTTTTTCCTCCTTGTATCGTTGTAAAATTTAAGTTGGAAATTTCTCTTTTTCTTAAAGATAAGTTTTTAAGGTGCTGTTTTTTCATAATATAAAATTTTGATTGTTAATTATATCATACAAAACAAAATCAATATCAGGTGTGTTACAAGGAAAGCAATTGCCAATTTATAAAACAGAAACAATGCAAATCGCGTTCAAATCTGATCATATCAGTAACTTCAGTTAAAATAAATACTGTTTTGTAGGCGCAAAAACAATAAGTGTTCAATTTATAAAACAATCAATCTTCCTCAATCCAAGTACCAATAATTCCTTTTTTTCCAAAGCTATAACCCAATCGGTAACTTCCTGCTTTTTTCATTTCAATATACTTTCCAGGTGCTGGAATAACTCCGTTGTCACGAAGAATAGCATTATAAGCGGCTACTTTAACAGAAGACAAACGTGTTCCGTTTTGCGTGATTGAGTTTCCATCAATCAATAACTTTACAGGTTCATCGGTTGATGCAATAAATCCTTTTTTGTGCAAATCAGCAAACACTTTCTTAATTCTGGCGTTTAAGCCAATCACCACAATATGATCATCTTTTTTGTAAAATGAAAAATCTGCATTTCTCTGAATTCCAGCAGTACGTAACATTTTATTATATGTACTATATTGTGTTGCCGACAATTCTTTCCCGTTGACATACATGCGATCTTTTTCTGTGGTAAACGTTACTTCTTTTGTAGATTCAATCAATTTATCTCTCAAAAGAAATTTCAATAAATTTTCTTGAACTTCTGGCCAAATCCAGTTCAAATCTGAACCAGAAGGTTCTGTGTATGTTGTTTTAGAATCGTCTAGCAATCGCTTAATATGGGAACTTATTCCACCTTTGTGACGCGCTTTTTCTTCAATTATTTTCGCCTCTATATCCAATCGTTTCGCTTCTCTTTCAATGCGTTTTGCGTCACGTTCAATACGAGCGGTTTCACGCTTTACTTCGCGTTCAACTTGTTGTTCCAAACGTTTTGCTTCTTGCTGCATTCTATCAGCTTCTCGTCGCATTCTGTCTGCTTCACGTTGCATACGATCTTTTTCAGCAGAAGCTGAACTTCCAGAAATAATCGTTTTTGCATCACTTCCTAGCGTTTCAAACTTCTCAATCAAATCAGGAGACGCAACATTCAAATCTAACCAAATTCGCAAGGTTTTTTCCGTTAATTTTATCTCGTATACTTTCTCACCATTGCTCCATTTAGAATAGCCTTTTTGGATATCTAAATTCTTATCGCCAAGTGTATTCTGAATCAATTGCTTCAATTTTGCTTCTCTATTTTTTGGAAAACGCGCTCGCAATTTGTAATCGTCATCAGTGTGACTTACCGAAACGGACGTACTTTCATTATCATCATTTACAGTTGTTGTAGATGAGGTTGAAGAAGATGATGTTGTATTTGTCTGCGCATTGCTCACTTGGAAAAATGCGAGTATAAGTGCGGTTGTTATAAATATATTTTTCATTTGTTCGTTTTTTAAATATTAATTGTTGATGATCTTAAAAGTCAGTCCAACACCACGAGTGCTTTCTATGGCAATGTTAGCATCTTTCTTAAAATATTTCCGAAGTCGGCTGATAAAAACATCCATGCTTCTTCCAGAAAAGAAATCGTCAGTTCCCCAAACATTTTCGAGAACGTCTTCTCGTTTTATTAGTTGGTTTTTATTGTCATAGAAAAACTGAATCAGTTGCGCTTCTTTTTCAGTAATTCGCTGAGTTTCTCCATTGAATTTCAATTGATAATTTACGGTGTCAAAAACATACTGTCCAATCGCGTATTCGTGTTCGTTTTTTGATGAAATGATTGTTTTTTGCGTTCGTTTCAGTATGTTTTGTAAGCGTAAAACTAAAATATCGGCTTCAAATGGTTTGACAATATAATCGTCGGCTCCGAGTTTTAATCCTCGAATTTTATCTTCTTTCATCTTCTTGGCTGTCAAAAAGATAAACGGAATTTCTGGGTTGTGTTGAATCACTTTTTCGGCTAACGAAAAACCATCCAATTTTGGCATCATTACATCAAACACACAAATAGCAAATGCGTTTTCATGCTGATGTTCGTCTGCTGTAAAAAAATCCAACGCTTCCTTTCCGTCTTTTGCCCAAGTGACTTCAAAATTGTGAATTAGTAAGTATTGTTTCAAAATACTTCCGAAATCATAATCGTCTTCTGCGAGTAAAACTTTGGTTTTTTTCATTAGTTAATTGGTATTGTTATAGTAAACGTCGTTCCTTGTTGTAATTCGCTTTGCACCGTAATTTTTCCTTGATGCGCATTTACAATCTGACTTGTATAATACAATCCTAAACCAAGTCCTTTTACATTGTGTACATTTCCGTGACTTACTCTATAAAATTTATCAAATATTTGTGACTGATCTTTTATAGAAATTCCTTCTCCATTGTCACTAATTTTAATGCAATATTCGTTGCTTTTCAGCGAAGTTTCAATCGTAATTTCTGTTTCATCAGTTCCGTATTTTACAGCATTTTCCAAAATATTAAACAATGCGGTTGTAAAATGAAACGTATCTATGCGAAGCAACACTTCTTGTGAACACACTTTATTTATAATGCTCAATGCTGGTTGTTGTGTGGAGAGTTTAAAATCGGAAATTAAATCATTAAAGTATTCATTGTCAGTAACAACATCTTTGGACAATACAATCTCTTTCGCACTTAAACTATTGGTCAATACTTGATCTATCAACTTCTGCAAACGTGTATTCTGTCTGTCTACAATATTTAAAGTATTGTCAAATGCTTCCGCAGAATTTCTAATTTCGGCATTCTTCAAGCTTTTTGAAGCTACGCTTAATGTGGCAAGTGGCGTTTTTAATTCGTGCGTAATATTATTAATGAAATCGGTTTTAATCTCCGTAATTTTCTTCTGATTGATTAGCGTTTTAATCGAATAATAAAACAATCCAACCACAAACAGAAACAGCAATACAGAAAAAATCATCAAGCTTGCCATTCGGCGAAAAACAATACTTTTCCAGTCAGTAATTAAAATTACATCTTTCGTTTTCAGTTCCACATCAAACGTATTTGTAAACACGCTGTCGTTTTCTTGAATTATAAAATCAAACTCTGTAAACGTGCGCGCACTTTTAATTACATGCGAATCTTCATTCTGAAAATCTTCCCCCAAAATAACCAAACCTTTCCGTTTTGAGGAAGAAAAAATAGTGTCGTTTTCCTTTCTATTAAACACAATAATACTTGTCAATTGGCGCTTATATCGAATTTTATAACCTAAATCAATCGCCCTTAATTCTTTGTTATAGCGTTCCATATACGCAGCATTAATACTGTCGCCTTTCATTTTAAGCCTGCCAATTACTTCCGCTTTCGTAATACGTTTATTTTCGTAATCGCCTAAATTGGTGCGTAAATCATCGCCCAAAATATCCACTAACGAATCCAATTCAGGATGATTATCAATATCAGAAATCGCATTATCCGTTTCCTGTATAAAGGACTTCTTTTTTAATTGATAGGCGTTTTCAATTAAATATGCCTGAATTCCCGATAAGGCAATTAGCGTAGCAATCGATGCAATAATTAATATGGTGATTTTGTTTTTCATTAATGGTTGTTCTTTTTGGTTGCTGTACTGTTTTGCAGTTTCAACGATTCAAAAGTAGCAATAAGCGTACATGTAGCCATAAAAAAATAGATCGTTAACCCATCATTAACCTAAAAAACGCTTGAAACGTCTTTGTTTTCGGTGTTTTTGGATTTAGGTTAATGAAGCTCTCGGATATTCAAAACACACGTTAACTCCTCATTAACTCTTGCTTAACCTGTTTATCGGTGCGACTTCTTCACATTTGCACATCAATTAAATAACGAGCCAATATCATGAAACATTTTATAATTTTTTACACATGTATACTTTTTAGCATGTCTTTATTAGCACAAAATTCGATTCAAATTCACAAAATAACAGCTCCAATTTCTATTGACGGAATTGCAGATGAAGCCGATTGGAAACAATTTGCACAAGCTGGAAACTTTACACAAACACGCCCAAATAACGGAGAAAAATCTATCAGAAATACCGAAATTGCAGTCTTATATGATGAAAGTTATATATATGTTTTGGGAATTTTACATGTAGCAACTAAAGAAGAAATAAGCAAACAATTAACCGCACGAGATGATACTGGAAACGCCGATTTTTTTGCCATACAAATTGATCCTTTTGGCGAAACACGTGAAGGTTATGATTTTACGGTGACTGCTGCGAATGTGCAATCGGATATAAAATTGAGTCAAAATAACAGTTACGCAAACTTCAATGTTGTTTGGGAAAGTGCCGTAAAATTGTATGATGATAAATGGATTGTAGAATTTAAAATTCCGTTCAATAGCATTCGGTTTCCAAAAGATGCAATGGACAATTTTAAGGTAAACTTTCAACGCGTTTCTACAAAGTTAAATGAAGAATCGTATTGGAGTCCGATAAAACCAAATGTTGATGGTTTTTTGAATCAATTTGGAAAGCTTGAAGGTTTGCCAAAAATTACGCCGCCATTAAATTTATCATTTTATCCTTTTGTGTCGGTTGTCAATGAAAAAAGTCCTGACGGAAGCAGCAAAACCACATTAAATGGCGGTTTGGACGTAAAATATGTACACGACAATTCGTATACATTAGACGTTTCGCTAATTCCAGATTTTAGCCAGGCATTATCTGACAAGCAAATATTTAATTTGTCACCGTTTGAAGTTCGTTTCAATGAAAATAGACAATTTTTTGTGGAAGGAACCGAGATTTTTGACAAAGGCGGTTATTTGTATACACGTAGAATTGGTGGCGTTCCGATTAATAAAAATCGTATTTCATTGGCTGAAAACGAAGAAATCACCAAAAATCCGATTGCGTCTAATATTTTGAATTTGGTGAAAATTACAGGGAAATCATCCAAAGGTTTTTCAATCGGAGTTTTAAACGGAATTACGGCTAAAAGTGAAGCTTCCATTCAAAATACAGCAACTAACGAATTTCGAAACGAACAGACAAATCCGTTTACAAATTATAATGCTTTAGTGTTCGATCAAACTTTAAAAAACAATTCTTCTATCACGTTTTTAAACAATTCAGTTTGGCGAAGCGGAAACGATTATGACAGTAATTTATCAGCACTTTTATTTCGTGGTTATACTAAAAACAGAACCTATTCTTTGTATGTAAAAAAAGCAATTTCACAGAAATATTTTTCAGATAAAAAAGCTGAATTTGGACATGAATATTATGCGTATTTATCTAAAGTAAGTGGAAATTGGACAGGCGGAATTTCGGCAAAGCTATTGGATGAAACATTTGATACTAATGACTTTGGATTTTTGCCACGAAATAATGAATTTTCCGTTCGTGCTACTGTAAATTATCAGAATAATAACCCTAAAAAATGGTTCAATCAATATTCCGTTGGAATTGATCATTCGCAACGCTATTATTATAGTTTGTTTGAAAAAGAATTGGCGTATTACAAACTTTTAGGGAGCGCAACTTTTAAGAATAATAGTCAATTTTTCGGTTCGTTTGCATTTATAGAAAAACGCCAAGATTTTTTTGAACCACGTACAAAAGATCGAAATTTTAATAAACCTGCACAGTTAGAATCGTTTTTGGAATACCAAACCAATCGCAATAAAAATGTATGGTTTGCAGGATATTTGGTGCATGTAAAAACGTTGAATTCGGAGGTTTTTTCGGATGAATTTATTGCAGGTTACGGAGTTAAAGCGCAATTGGGACAACATGTTTCGTTAAATTTCAGTCAAGATATAACAAACATTCCAAGCAATGCAGGTTTTGTAACACATGAAAATGAGGACCTAATTTTTGGAAGACGAAGCGTACAAGAATTGACCAATACATTTGAAGCGAGTTATGCAGTATTTTCAAAACTGAGTATGAATTTACGCGTACGTCATTACTGGATTCAGGTGGATTATAAAGATCAATTTACATTGAATGCGCAAGGAAATTTAGACCGAAATAATTACACTATTGATCCAAATGATTTTGATGATAATTTCAATTCTTTTACTGTTGATTATACTGCAAGATGGCAATTCGCGCCAGCGAGCGAATTAAGTTTTAACTATAAATTGGGCGCAAACTTATTCAATAATCAAATTAATTCGGGTTACGGAACTAATTTAAAAAACACTGTAAAACAAGATAATAGCAATACTGTTTCTTTGAAAATGACGTATTTTTTGGATTATAATACGATAAGGAAGTTGTAGGTTTGATTCCTGCGTAGGCAGGAATTTGACGCTAGCGAATGAGGAAAAGTCTAAAAATCCGGTATTTTATTTTCAACACTAATCTCTGAATGTTTTTAGAGTAATTCTTTGTTAGGTTTTGGTGTAAAGTGATTTGATAATTTTTTTCAACTTTCTATAATAAATGTACCATTTACGATATTGAGTATCTGGGTTAGCAATAATTTCACTCATCAAATTCATTCCAGCATATTTATAAATATAAACTTCTTTCATGGGAGATATTGTAGAAATATCGTCTCCTGTTATTTCAGAAATTAATTGATATATAACCTGATCCGGGAATAAACCTTGAAACTCTACATTCATTTTGTTTCCATTATCAACGATGATTTCTCCTTCACTAAAGCTAAAGTATCTTATTTGGTTTCCGTGTACATAATATTTATATGCAAAAATCCCTGAGGTTTCTCCAATCATAAATTTTAGTGCTTTACCTTTTTTGGAAAGTAGTTTTAAAGAAATTTTCCAATAATGAGAGTTGCTTTTTTCTCTCTTTTCTATTTCCCATAAAGGAATATTGTCACCAACAAGTAGTATGTAGCCTTTTTCAGTTTTAATACTATAAAGCTCATCATTTTCAATTCTGTTCACTGATATTTCTCCAAATGTAGACTTTCCAAATTCTGATAGTGGATTAAATAATAGTCTTTTAGAAATCTCATTAATGTCTTTTAGATCAACTGCTATTCCTTGTATATTTATGCCCATTAATTTTACTAAATTTGTATTAACGAATGAGGAAAACCTCGCTACTTTTTCAATTTGGAAACTTCAATCGAAATAAATTGCGGAAGATAACTTGGTGTGCATCCTCTTGGAACTATTTCATCTTTATAAAGTCCAGTTTTTTCTCCAATGGAAATGCAGCTAGCTCTATATTTTTCTTCCCATTTGCCCATTGAACTTCAGGTTGTTCAGTCATGATGTCTGTTTCTATCATAGTTAATAAATCTTCTGTGTTTGCGTGATTGGTATTTCCCATCCATCTTAATCTTGCCTGATAATACCAAAAAACTCGTCTTTTTATGACAGAAGTGCTTTTTCTCCAAGATTCAATAAAAGCAATGATACGTTTGTCTTTTGTGAGTTGATTTGCCATAAACCAATCCGTTAATTGATTTCTTTCCTCCAACTCATGTTTTTGAATATCTGTATCAATTTGGTTAATGAACTCTTCAGTGATACACTTTTTGTCCATGATTAGAATTGCCAATTGACGCGGAATAAATTCATTGGTAGACCATAATTCCATTGCCAATTCATGATCTTTTTTAATCTCTTTTGCAATTTTTCGAAAATCGCCAAGTTTAGTATTTTTTTTGGGTAATTTGGGAATATATATTTTTTGCTTTTGATGAAAGTTTCATGTCAATCTTTTACTGTTTTAGTATTAATTTTTTCGGTTGATACCGAAGTTCGACTTTTTAATTGAAGAAGTCAAATAAAAATTTACTAGTAAAATTTACACATTATCTGTTATTTACCCTTAAGTTTACGTTTATAATTTAGAGTTTCAGTATGAATCAGATTATCACTTTTGGCGAAGTAACAGGACTATTAGATGGGAATACTTCAGCGCGTTTTAATCGTTAAATATTCTGTTTGTGTTAGATGTAAAAAAGTAAACAAATTAGTTTACAAATACACAAAAAAGTAAAGAGATAGGTTTACTTTAATAAACTCAGAAAACTGCAAGTACATTTTTTGTCGTAACTTGTTTTGAAATGATGCAGTATGAAAACAGCAATCTCGCTAATTATAACTTTAGCAGTTGGAACCGCAAGTTTTGGACAAACTATCAATTTTGAAGATGCTAACTTAAAGTCTTATTTACTAACTGAAAATTGTGTGGACACAAATAATGATGGAGTTCCAGATAGTGATGCAGACGTAAATAATGATACTGAAATACAACTGACTGAAGCATTAAATATAACGAGTTTGTTTTTGGGAAACTTTCCAGATACGTATTTTGTTGCATCTGTGGAGGATTTGCATCATTTTAGCAATTTGGAAAAACTGAGAATTCTCTATTTTGGAAACATGGAAAATTTTGAATTACTCGGACTAACCAATTTAACAGATTTGTATATCGGAACATGTGCAACATTAAAAAGAATAGATATTTCTGATTTGCCCAACCTTGTAAATCAAAGTATAGAAGATATTACCACACTTGAATATCTGAATATGCAGAACAATAATTTTCCTAGCGGAACTTTTTCACTATTCTACACCGAAAATATAGATTTTGCCTGTATTGATGATACTCCAGAAGAATATGCCGCCATAGAATATCATATGGAAGCAGGAACAACGCCTACGACTAATTGTGCGCTTGGTATTGCTACAAATACTATTGATGAAATTCAATTAATTCCCAATCCGACACGAAACTTTTTAATACTTATCACAAAAAACAGGATGCCTATTTCGCTTTCTATTGCGGATGTTTCTGGTCGTATTATTAAAAACTACAACACTAACTTCACACATATTGATGTGTCTTCTTTAGCAGAAGGAATGTACTATGTAAACATTCAATTATCAGATAATCAATCTATTTTAAAGAAGATAATAAAAAATTAATGCGTCAATTTTAAAGTGTATTAATTTGAAAATGAGTTTCTTGTGGTGAACTCAAAACAAATTTGTATCGAGAAGTACTTTGAAAACAGATTTTATAACTGTCTTTCGCCTCGAATTCACGAATATTCTAGCCTGTGTACTAACTGTTATGTGAAGCTGAATCAAGTTCAACTTGACAAATAAAACATCTTAAAGTTAAACAATACGCATAAAAAAAGCGCTCCAATAGGAACGCTTTTTTAAAATATTCTATAATTGGCTTTCTATAAGTTATAACTTAAACCAACTGTCCAGTATGATTGTAATTTGTTATCTACATTATCAAACGTAGTTCCTAAATTTCCATTTGCAAGATTGAAACTTACCGCTTCTTGTTTATTTTGTCTTAAAGCAAAATCGAAACCTACACCAATCTTTTTCCATAATGTATAACTAAATGAGTTTGACCATGTCCAGTTTGAATAATCACTGTTTTTATAGCTTTGAAACATGGATAAGTTTGTCTTAAAGTTTATTGCACCAATACGTCTTGTATAATCTGCTACGATTTTTGCACCTAATGAAGATTCAAAAACAGAATCATTGTCACTAAATACAAAGTTGTAGTTTAATGGATGAACAACAACAATTAAATTTTTTATTGGCGTCCAAGTTCCACCGACACCAAGATCTAAATAGCCAGGATCATTAAAATTGTCCAAAATTGTCGTCCTATATTCTCCCAAAGCTGAGATCGCAAATTTTTCAGATAATTTATAACCGTACAAAGAACTTACATTGAATACATCCGTAGCTTCTCTAAATTTGTCATTATCCGTAGGATCGTCTTTGTCATCAATCTTAACCCATGATAAGTTTACATTTGCACTATTATTCCAGAAAAACTTTTCTTGATTCAAGTTAGCAAAAGCATTTACTGTAAATCCGATATTTCCAGATGAAATGTTTGGTGTTCCTTGTGAATACCAATCATTAAATTGAGAAAGGCTTCCTCCAATAGTTCCAAAAGCTCCTTTTTTCCATCCTGGCAAAGCATCAATTTGTGCTTGTATAGCATTTGCTTCTCCTTGTAAAGCATCAGCCGCAGCTTGCTTTTCAGATTTTTGAGCTTTTAATTCTTCTACTGATTGCGCATTCACGGAAGTAATTCCGATACATAACGCAATTGCAAATATGATTTTTTTCATGTCTATTAATTTTAAGTTTTTGCGACGGCAAATATAATAGTTGAAAATCATTTCACAAAAATATTTTAAAACATTTAATATTTTAAAAATCAGTAGATTAAGTGTTTTTTGGAAGAATTATTTTCTTTTGTAAAGTGGGACGGAAGAACAAGCCTCGCCATACATGATACTTTTAGCAACTCCATGTAATTTTGAAATTATCATCGTGTACGCGTTGTCTGGTATAGGTTTGTTTGCACAGCCTTTTATAATAATTGGCGTATCTTGATAGCTTGAAACGTCTAATTTTGAAATAATATCTTGGTAAATGGACGTTTCTAAATTCTCCAACGTACCAATAATTACTTTTTCGACAAAAGGTGTTAAATGTACGCTTACCAACATATATGCCCAAGCAGGAATAATAGCGTCCGTAGCACAAACTAAGGAAACATAGTGTCCTTGATGTTTTGACCAATCATACTCGGCAACATATTTTCGAAAATCTTTTTCACGCAATATCAATCCTTCTAACAACCAATCGGAGATGTCAAAAAGCACACGTTCGCCCACAGGATAATAATCCTCTAAGTTAATAGTGACCAATTTGCTTTGCGCAATTCTGTTGATAATTTCGTCTGCCATGTAGTTTTTTATAGTAAGCCTAATTCTAACTTTGCTTCTTCGCTCATTAAATCTTTGTCCCAAGGCGGCTCAAAGGTAATTTCAACAATAGCGCTGTTGACTTCTTTTAACGATTTTACTTTTTCTTCAATTTCCAGCGGAAGCGTTTCTGCCACAGGACAATTTGGAGACGTTAATGTCATTAAAATTTTCACATCGGAGCTTTCATTTACAAAAACATCATAAATTAAACCCAATTCGTAAATATCTACTGGAATTTCTGGATCGTAAATAGTCTTTAATACTTTTACGATTTTCTCGCCTAAAGCGTTTGTATCTATGGTGATTTCTGACATTTTTTTAATTTAATTTAATTTAATTGTGATTGATACGCTACTGCGTATAACTTTAGTCGCTTAATCATACTGACCAATCCGTTGGCACGAGTTGGCGATAAATGTTCTTTCAGGCCAATTTCGTCAATAAAATCAGTATTTGCTTCAATAATTGCTGCTGGACTTTGGTTTGAAAAAGCACGAATTAAAATTGCAATGATTCCTTTGGTAATAATAGCGTCACTATCTGCGGTAAACACCAATGTATCAGCATTCATTTCGCCGTGAACCCAAACTTTACTTTGACAACCTTTGATGAGGTTTTCGTCTTTTTTTAAGCTTTTATCAATCAGCGGAAGCGATTTTCCAAGGTCAATCATATATTCGTAGCGTTGCATCCAATCGTCAAACATGGCAAACTCGTCTACTATTTCAGCTTGTATTTCCTGTATTGTCATTTTTTTATTCGTTTACACGATTAAAATCTTAGACGCAAAAATACAACAACTATTACTGATTTTCAACTGCTTTTGCCATTGCTTGTAATTTTGCAACTAATGGCGCTAACGTTGTTGGCGGATTTTCGTGCGAAAACGTTTTGGAAGTCACCGTTTTATCTTTATATTTTATAGTAAGTGTCGCTGGAATTGCAGCATCGCGGGCAAAATCTTCTTCATTTGCACTTGTTTCACCAAGTTTTTCACCATCAATTTTGTCTAGTAATTGCACAACTTCGTTCCAATCGGCTTTACTACATGTTTTTCTAAGCACAAGATTTGCGTTTCTATCTTTAGGAATACTAATTTCTTCTTTTGAAAGCTGTATCTTTTGGTAAAATCCGCGCGAAGACGCTTCATATATAATAGAGATATCGTCTTGCGCACTTTTAGTAGTTTCAGTTTCAGCAGAAGTTTCGCCGCAACCTTTTGCAAATAAAACAATAGAAAATAAATACAGTAAATATTTCATGGTAAGTTTTTTATAAGTTTAATCCTATAATAATACAAAAAAGACGCCAATATTGGCGTCTTTTTTATATTAATTTAGCATTGTATTTTAGAATTAGTTTACTAGACTTTCTCTAGATCCACCTGCAAGTAAAATACCTCTCATTCTAGTTTTTTGTCCAGCACTAAACATATTCATACACGCATCATCCGTGTAATCCATATAGTTCATTGTCATATCCGTTGAACGACAGTTCGTTGTTGGGAATGAAGGACAACCGTAGTTTGGCGCATCAGAAGTTGGTGTATCAGCAACAAAATCATCTCTGTTACATCTTCCGTCTCCCCAAATATGGCGTAAGTTTAAGTAGTGACCTACTTCGTGCGTTGTTGTTCTTCCACCATCAAAAGGAGAAGCAACATAACCTGATGTCCCAAAATATTGTGGTCCAACTACAATACCGTCAGTTGAAGGACTTCCTCCTGGAAATTGTGCATATCCTAAGATTCCGCCACCAATATTACAAACCCAAATATTCATGTGAGTTGAAGGTGTTACTGGTGGATATGTTGATTTTACTAAGTTATTCGTTCCCCAAGAAGTTCTTGAGTTTGAATGCCTGAATGTTCCTGCTAAACTGAATTGAATTTCAGTATCAGCCGCTACTCCAGAAAACAAAGAAGGTGTTTGATTTGCATCATTGTTAGCTCTTCTAAAATCGTCGTTTAAAACTGAGATTTGAGAGTTTACTTGTGTACTGCTAATATTTTCATTGCTATTACTATATACAACGTGTACATATACAGGAATTGTTACAACACCTAAATCATCAGTTGGAGGTGGAGTTCCGCCGCCGCCGCCGTTTCCGCCGCCTGGCTTCGCTGGTTTCTTTTTAGCAAGTGTAGTTTGTCTGTATTTTTTCTCTAAATCATACATTCTATCGTATAATTTTGGATCTTTTTCAAGTTGGGCATTCAACTTTTGCATTGTAAAACAACCGCCAGCTGCTTTTTCACTATTGTCTGTGTGTAAGTAGAAGTCGCTCATGTCAACTGCCACTTGTTCGTCATTGTTTGTATCAGCAGTTTGGTCATCACTACAGGATACAGTAATTGCTGCAACAGCAATCAGACTTAGAAAAATTTTTCTCATAATTTTCTTATTTTAAGTTTTCGGGTTAATGCATCAAATGTATGTGATTTTGTGAATAATTTAACATTTTTGTTAGTTTTTTAGATGAAATACATTTATTTAACAATTTTGTTATAAATAAAACAGTTTTATAGATTGCGCTTACAAGTGGAGATTAGTACGAATATCGATAAAATGCATCATTTTTTTCAGTTTCGCACAAAAAAAAGAATCGACCAATGGATCGATTCTTTAGATAAAGTGTTTTTATGTAGAAGTTACGAAAGCATCTTTTTTGCTCTCTTAATAGCTTCAATAAATGTGTCAATTTCTTCTTTTGTATTGTAAAAAGAAAACGAAGCGCGAACCGTTCCAGGAATTTTATAGAAATCCATGATTGGTTGCGCACAATGATGTCCTGTACGAACGGCAATTCCGAGTTTATCTATAATAGTTCCGATATCGTACGGATGAATGTTTTCAATATTAAACGAAATTACGGCTGTTTTATCGCCAGTTCCGTAAATAGTAACATCGCCAATAGCGAGTAATTTTTCAGTAGCATGGACTAATAATTCATGTTCATATGCTCCAATTTCTTCAAAGCCAATGTCATTCATATAATCGAGCGCAACTCCAAAAGCAATAACACCACATATATTTGGTGTTCCAGCTTCAAACTTGTGTGGCAAACCTGCAAACGTAGTTTTTTCAAACGTAACTTGGTCTATCATTTCGCCGCCGCCTTTGTATGGAGGTAATTTATTGAGCCAATCTTCTTTTCCGTATAACAATCCAACACCAGTTGGTCCACAAATTTTATGTGCCGAAGCTACATAGAAATCAACATCTAACGCTTGTACATCTGCTTTGATATGTGGTGACGATTGTGCGCCATCAATCAAAACGGCGGCACCAACTTCATGTGCTTTGTCAATGATGAATTTTACCGGATTGATAATTCCCAAGGCATTGGAAACATGATTACAGAAGACCAATTTTGTGTTTTTATTCAATAAGGAAACATACGTTTCCATGTCTAGTTGCCCATTTTCAAACATCGGAATTACTTTCATGGTAGCTCCAACATGCTCGCACAACATTTGCCAAGGAACAATATTTGAATGATGTTCTAACGCAGAAACAATAATTTCGTCGCCTTTTTTTAATAGTGAAGCAAAACCATTTGCCACCAAATTGATACTTTCCGTAGTTCCTGAAGTTAGGATAATTTCATACGGTTTTGCAGCGTTAAAATGCTGCTGAATTTTTATACGTGCTTCTTCATACGCATCTGTGGCTTCCTGACTCAGCGTATGCACACCGCGATGAATGTTTGCATTGTAGCGCGAATAATAGTCTACAATACAGTCAATTACTTGTTGAGGTGTTTGCGAAGTTGCCGCATTATCGAAATATATTAAGGGTTTTCCGTTTACTTCTCGGCTGAGAATTGGAAAGTCTTTTCGGATCTTTTGGATGTCTAACATGGTCTCTTTTTCTGTCTAACAAAGGTACTAACTATTCTTAGAATCGGTTGTCACTTTTTGAGGTTAATACGTTGTAATTGTAACATAAATGAACGCTGTTTTTTTGCGTTTGATCGAGATTGTAAAATTCTTTCAAAAAACAATGCAATGAAATTCCATATTTTTCTCGTAATTTGTTCAGCTAATACAGCTAAAAATAGTCATTCGTATTTACTTGACTACAATTTTAAAACTGTTATTTTTCTTTATATAAAATTAAATAAATGCCAAAAAATAAACCCGAAAAGAAAGCTGCTTCAACAAAGCCTCAAGTAGCCAATCAGCTTATAATTGCACAAGTTTTTTGTTTGTTATATCTGCTAGTGAGTTTTGTTCCATTGTTTAATGCTATGGATTATGACGCGCCTGAATGGTTGTATATTTCGTTGTTAAACGTGGCTTCGTTAGTTTTTTTATATAAACATAAAGACTTTTTCCAGGTATTCGCACTTCAGAAAAAAGCTAAAATTTACATGAGTCTTTTAATTGGCTTTTTTGCAATTGGTTGTTTGTCAATGATTACGGCAATTAACGTCAGCGAAAGTTTGGTGCATTTAGCACGATTTGTCAATATTATTGTCGGTTTTTATTGTCTGTATATTTTTATTCGAAAAGATCCAAAAGCCTTCTTTCACTTTATTTGTAAAGCTTCTATCGTTATTGTTGCGTATTATTCGTGGAAAGCGATTACTTATTTCTTAGGCAACTCAAGCGCGCCAAGAACATATGAATTTATGTTAGCATTTCAACATGGTTTTTCTAACGTTAACATTTACACAGCATACATTGTAATACAAGTACCATTATTAATTTATGGTTTTTTATATTTTAAAAAGATTTGGAAATATGTTGCAGGTTTAGCGATTGTAATGGCAATGTTAGCGTTGTTATTTGCAGGTTCTCGAACTGCTTTGTTGTCTTTAATTGTATTATTGTTTATCACAATTGTTTCTTTGGTATATGGTGTTGTAAGACATAAAGTAGCTTTTAAAAAAGAAGTTGCATTGTTGTTTGTAGCGCCTATTTTAATAGGAATTTTAGTATTGAATGTGAATAGAGTTGATAGAAACGCTATGAACACTATTAGCAATGTATTGCAAACTAAAAATGCGGATTTTTATGATGGTCAAAATACGATCATTAGAAATATTTCCAATGCCAAAGATGTGATGCCAACTGACACAAGCATTAAAATTCCTGTGCGAGAAAGTTCGGGACGTTTATCTTTGTGGAATTTAGCATTTAATACATTTAAAGAAAATCCTGTACTTGGCGTTGGCTACGGAAATTTTAAAGCCATTGCTAAAAAAGAACATTACTTAGGATATACGAATAGTGAAGGTTCTTTTGCCAATCCGAGACGTGCGCACAGTGACTTTTTGGAGAAACTAGCTGAAACAGGTTTGGTAGGTTTTCTATTCTATGTTTCGCTGTTTGCGATGCCGTTTATATGGTTTTTAGGCTTGCTGAAACGTGAAACAGCATTTGAAAAGCAATTTCTGTATATTACCGTTTTCTCGGTAGCAGTTGCGTATACATTGGATGCGTTGTTGAACTTTCCGTTAGAACGCGCGCCGATACATTTATACTTTATGATTGCGGTTGTTTTTATATTGGCTTTCGCCAGAAAGCAAACGGCAGACGAAACCGTTTCAGGTAGAAAAAAGTGGCATTTAGCGGTATTTGGAATATTCGTCTTTTTTAGTTTTGCCAGTATTGCTTCAAACTATGTGGTATTGCAATCGTATCAATTACAACGTACCATGCGAACTGATTTGATGGGAAAAACATTGTTTGGCGACGATAAATTGCGTAACAATTATGAAAGCATCAAACAACAATGGGTCAGTTATCCGCAGTTGAGTTATGTAGGAACGGTAAATGATGTGTATTTGGCGAATTATGCCATTAAATCAAAAAAATATGAAGAAGCTCTGGCACTATTAAACAATGCTAAAAATTATACGAAAGATGCATATTTGGTAAAAGCGTTTAAGTCAGAAATCTATTTGAATGTGTACGATAATTTAGATAGTGTAAAGTATTATTCTGAAAATATTTTTGACGGTTACCCTGCATTTAAAACAAATTATAATATTCTTAAGAGAGTATATCGCGCAAAAAATGATACTGTGAATTTGTTTCGTGTGATGAATCGGTATACAAAATATAATTATAGAGATGTTGGCGAATGGGTAAGTAAAGCGAATATGATTTATGACTTGACAAAAGACAGCGATCGAATGCTGAAAGTGTTAGACACTGGACTTGCGTTTAATTCATACAGTAAAAAACTCATCAGTGCGAAACAAGAAGTATTAGGAAAGTTAAAATTCAAATCGTATCTCAGTAATGATGAAGTGAAAGCAAAACACCAAGTCGCGTATGATTTCTTTGTAAAAGGACAATACGAACAAGCGCGGACGGTTTTTGAAGAAATTTTAAAGACGAATCCAGTAGATTATTTATCAATCCAAAATATTGGAATTATTGATTTGATACAAAAAAACTATGAAGCTTCCATTCTAAACCTAACCAAAGTTATTAACGCAAATGCTTTTGGAGATGGAAAAGCTGAGTACAGTCGCGGATATTGCCACGAACAACTTGGACAATTAGAAAAAGCAAAAGAGGATTACCGCAAGAGTAGAGCTAAAGAGTATCCGCAAGCTATGACGCTTCCTGAAGCTAAGTATAAAGAGTAGATCGCTTCACATCGACTCCGCTCAGTGCAGGCGCTTTTGGTATTAATTACTAATTCGTCACTTCGAGTAAAATTCTGGAAGAATTTTGTATCGAGAAGTGCTTGTTAGTACATCAAAATAAACTTTTACTTAGTTGTATTCCAGTGTTTTCCGATCACTTTATTTAAATTTTAAAAATGTTAATTACGGTGTTCCCGTAGCGAGTTCATAATTTGTTTCCATAACTTCTAATCATTATTAACCAAAACTATATGATGATGAAAAAATCACGAATCAAAAATCTTGCTTTTACTAAAAAAACTATTTCAGATTTTAATTCTTTGAGAACAACGGGAGGTGGCGATCCAGACCATAGTTGTTACTGTCCGTCTCATTCAATTTGTCCTCCTGGAATTTACTGTTATTAATCTTTTAAATTAATAAATGTCAGTCATGGTCAGAATTTCTTCTGATGATGACTGACAAAATAATAAGTTTCTATTTTTTTACTAAGAATAGTAATTATACTTTTTTAGCACAACATTCTTTTTTGCAATCTTCAGCGCAAGCGGTTTTCTTGTCTTCTTTTTTAGCACAACACGCCATTTTACAATCGGCTGCACATGCTTTTTTAGTTTCACTTTTCTTAGCACAGCATTCCATTTTACAATCAGCTGCACATGTTTTTGCAAAAGCTTCCACATTTTTCATGTCAGATATTATGTAATCGCCAGGAACTGTTGCAACAGTACTTGTTAACGCATCAAAATCAACTTTTTCTTCGTTATATTCTACCATTGCTAATTTTTGATCGAAGTCTACCTTTGCAGATTTTACACCTTCCATAGACGCTAATTTGCTTTCAATGCGTTTTGCACAACCAATAGCACACGTCATTCCGTCAATTTTGAATTCCGCTTTGTTGTAGTTTGCCGCAACATCGTCTTTGCTAGTTTCTTTATTTACGGTTTCTGTTTTTGTATCAACAATTACAGTTTCTGGTGTTGTGTTGTTTTTACAACTTACAATAGCGATCGCTAATGCACAAACGAATAGTATTTTTTTCATCTTTTTTAGGTATCAATTTATTAAAACGCTGATATAATTTTGGTTTATACCAATATCACAAAATTAAGGAAATATGCGTGAACAATTAGAAATATTTGTTAGACTTTTGCGTGATCTTACGAAATACGGTTATGGACAATGCAAAATTAAAGTGGGTTTATCTCGTTATTTTATCAGTGATTTGGGGAAGTTCCTTTATTCTGATTAAACATGCTCTTGTAGGATTAACAGCAACACAAGTAGGTGCTTTGCGAATTGTAATTACAGCTATATTTTTATTTTCGGTAGGTTTGAAAAAGGTCAAATTGATTAAACGTTCACAATGGAAATGGATTTTTTGGACAGCAATGGCCGGATCATTGTTTCCTGTATTTTTATTCGCTATTGCACAAGAACAATTGGATAGTTCGGTAGCAAGCATGTTAAATTCGCTCACGCCTTTAAACACACTTGTTTTTGGGATGTTGTTTTTTGGAGTTATGGTTACAAAACGACAAGTTTTAGGTGTGGTAATTGGGTTAATTGGCGCATTGGTATTGGTTTTTGCTGGCGCAGAATTTAATCCGAGTCATAACTATTGGTTTGGCGCTTTCGTTTTGTTTGCAACCATTGGATATGGTTTGAATGTAAATATCATCAAAAAATATTTGAACGATTTAAACGCGCTTGCTATTGTGACAGGGAACTTTGTGATTATTGTAATTCCCGCACTAACCATATTGGCTTTTACAGGTTTTTTTAGTGATATATTACAGAACGAAGCTATGCAAACAGCTATGTGTTACGTAGCAGTTTTGTCATTATTTGGAACTGCCATTGCGAAAGTCATTTATAGCAGATTGGTGCAAATTTCAAGTCCAATTTTTGCTTCTTCTGTAACGTATACAATGCCTGTAGTGGCAATTTTTTGGGGAGTATTTTTTGGAGAACAATTGAGCGTTTATCAACTGCTTGGCGGTATAATTATTTTAGCAGGAGTTTATTTGGTGAATAAGCGAAGTAAGAAATCAGAAGCGTAAAGTTTAGTTTCTTGAAAAGTAAAAGCCGAAAATCAATACTGACTTTCGGCTTTTGTAATTTTATAACTAATAAGAATTTATTCGAAATCTTTATTTGTTAAAGGTGTATTTATTTTTATAGAAATCGCTATCATTTCAATTTTTTGAGGACCAGCATCAATAATCATTAAATGGGGCATCATAATACCACTTACTTCTTTGTAGTCTCCTAATACTCTATTTTGAGTAGTTTCTTGTCCTCCAGGACCTTTTTGAGTTGTACTTTCTTTTACTTTGAATCCAGTTTTAACATCGTAGAAATTAGTACTTTTTTTACCATCTGCTTTTTCAATAACAACGGCATATGCATCTTTTCCATCTACTACTTCAATACCTTTCAATAGCATTTTACTATCAGAACCATACATAAGTTCTTCAAAAATAGCTTTTCTAGATTTCATTTCAGCAAGCGTTTCAGCAGGCATGTCTTGCTTATTACCCATCTGCGACACATATCCTTTTTCGCCATTAAAAACTTGTTTGTTTACACTTCCCATTCCAGCCATGCTTACATCGACAAATAATAAATTTGGATTTTTCTGTTTCATCACCATTGTCATATCCATTCCTTGGAAAGATGCTCCCATTTCTTGAACAAGTGTTGATACATTCATTAGTTTATCTTTTCCTCCAACAACTTTGATGTAGTTGTCAACTACGGTTTGTGCAGTAACTCCAGCAGGAATTTCCTTTTTGAATACAGGCTTTTTCGTTACTTCTCCAGATTGGTCAAAGTATTTTACAGGAATCTTTTTTCCGTCAAATGTTAAGTTTTCCAAAGCATCAATTACTTCACTACCTTTTCCAGTAACTACAATTCGTAAGTTAGCTCCTTGAAAATATTTTTTTGCAGCTCTTAATACGTCTTCTCTTGAAACAGCTTCAATTCTTTCAAGATATGTCTCGTAGAAATTGCTTGGTAAATCTTCAGTTTTAATACGTAATGCATAATTTGCAATCGTAGAAGGACGCTCAATTCCTGTTACGAATCTTCCAACATATTTAGCTTTTACATTTTTTAATTCTTCAGCAGAAACCAATTCCGTAGAAATGTTCTTGATTTCTTTTAATATTTCAACAACAGCACTATCAGTCACCGCGTTTCGAACACTTGCCGTAGCTTTGAATGTAGAAATTGTTCTTTTGCTGTTTCCAATGTTAGAGTATGAACCATACGTGTATTTTTTATCTTCACGTAAGTTGTTGAATAAACGCGCTTCTCCACCGCCACCTAAGATGTTGTTAGCGACTAAAACAGGGAAGTAATCATCATCTTTCATCGTTAAAGTTACTGTGTTCTGAACGCTTAATTCAGATTGCACAGCATTTTCCATATCAATGAAGTTTACTTCTGTATTCATAGGATTGTTAGCAGTACTAAAAGTATCAGCAACAATGTTTCCTGCTTCCCAATTTTTGAAAAGCTTCTTCGCTAATTTCTTAACGTCTTTCGTTTTTACGTCTCCAATGATAATTAAATATGCATTGTTTGGTTTGAAGTATGTTTTGTGAAAAGCTTTTACATCATCAAGCGTAACAGTATTGATGGTTTTTTCCGTGATAAATTCTCCGTAAGGATGATCTATGCCATATGCTAATACAGATTGAACTCTTCCTGCAATAGCAGTAACACTTTTCTTTTCAGATTTTAAGCTTTCTAAAACTTTAGCTCTTTCAGCGTCTAAATCTTCTTGTGTAAAATTAGGATTTAAAGCAGCATCTGCCATTAATTCCATAATTCTTGGAAAATATTTTGAAAGTGAACCTGCAAAAGCACTTTGCGAACCAAAATTTAAAGAAGCTCCTAAGTAATCAATTTCTTCATTAAAATCGTCTTTAGAAATAGAAGTAGAACCACTTCCTAGTAAGGTGCTTACTAAACTCGTAAGACCTGCTTTTTTTCCTTCTACAACTAATGGATTGTCAATTGTCAATGTTGCAGAAACACGAGGTAATTTGTGGTTTTCTACAATCATTACTGTTAATCCGTTTTTCAACGTAAACGTAGTAGGCTTTCCAATATTAATTTTTGGAGCTGGACCAGGTTTTGGTTGTACGGATCTATCTATTTGGGCTTGCATTGTTAGCGAAGCTAAAAACAATACAAGGAGTGAAAATATTCTTGTTTTCATGATATCTTTATTTTTTTTCTTGTGTTTTTTCAGCTGGTAAATATTCTAAAATCAAACGTTGGTTTGATTGTAAATACTTGTTTGCAACTTTTTTGATTTCTTCTCTTGTGATAGATCTGTAAATATCAATTTCATTATTGATTAAGTTTGTATCTCCGTACAAAACATTGTATCTAGCTAAAGAGTTTGCAATTCCTTGCACACTTGCATTTGAGTTTACAAAGTTGTTCTCAAATTTGTTTTGAAGTTTTTGGTAATCTTTCTCAGAAATTAATTCTGTTTGTATTTTTTTGATCTCATCGTCCATTTCAGCAATCAAAGCATCCAATGTAACTTCACCTAATGGAAGTGCTAATACAGCATACGTTCCGTAATCTTCTTGGCTAATATTTACCGCTTGTGCAGCCAATGCCATTTTTTTATCATCAACCAAACGCTTGTAAAGCTTCGAACTTTTTCCACTACTTAAGTAGGAAGAAATCATATCTAAAACTCTAGCATCTCTTGTTTTAAAAGAAGGAGTTCTGTATGAAGCGATTACCATAGGAATTTGAATATTTTGATCGTATGCTTTTGCACGAAATTGCTCCATAATAGGATCTTCTTTTGGGAAGTTTCTTTCAATTTCTTTTCCTCTTGGAATTGTTGCAAAATAATCTTTGATCATTTTCTTCGTTTCTGCAGTTTTGAAATCTCCAGCAACAACTAATGTAGCATTGTTAGGAACGTAGAATTTTTTGTTAAATGCCATAAACTCATCTAAAGTAGCAGCATCTAAATGTTCCATTTTTCCAATAGTAGTACCTTTATAAGGATGTTTTTTGAACATGTTTTTCTTGATTTCCTCAAGAAGATGTCCATAAGGCTGATTGTCTACACGGAGTCTTTTTTCTTCTTTAACAACTTCATTTTGAGTATCAACTCCAATTTGATTGATTACAGGATGTAACATTCGCTCTGATTCCATCCATAATCCTAATTGTAAATTGTTTGAAGGGAAAACTTCATAATAGTACGTTCTGTCATCGGTAGTGTTTGCGTTATTGCTACCACCATTAGAAGATACAATTTTAAACCATTGTCCGCGTTCAATATTTTTTGTTCCTTCAAAAAGAAGATGTTCAAAAAAATGTGCAAATCCAGTACGTTCTGGGTTTTCATCTTTGGCGCCTACATGGTACATAACAGCTGTAGTAATTATAGGAGCAGAATTGTCTTGGTGAAGAATGACATGCAGACCATTGTCTAAATCATATTCTTCAAACTTAACTTCTTGTGCTTGGGAAGCGAATCCGACAAGCAGTAAAGAAGCTATTGAAAATAATCTTTTTCTCATTGCGTTAAACTTTTTTTACTTTTTAGTTATCTTGATATGACGCAAGTTCTATAAAATTGTTACATCTCACAAGAGAACTATTAAATTTATGAATATTTTAATAGCTCATTGGTTTTTTGTATATTAAAGAAAATCAATTGATTACTAATCAAAAACGCAGCTATTAATTATGGAAAAGAAATCAATAAAATATGGAGGCTTCATCGCATTAGGGCTAATAGCGTACTTTTTACTCGTACGATTATTAGGATTACATGAGAATCCTTGGTTGCGTTTGCTTAATGGAGTTATTGTGGCTTTTGGTATTTACAAAGTTATCAAAGATATCAAAGCTGAAAGTGGTGCAAGTTTCAATTATTTTGACGGATTTAAAGCAGGAATTATTTCAGGATTCGTTGCAACTTTAATCTTTACCTTTTTTATGGGTATTTATATCTTCCATATAGATACAGAATTTGCTGAAAAAATAATGGCAATGAGTTTGGGTAGTGTTGCCTCAGAACCAGGACTTTTACTCTTCATTATATTGATTGAAGGATTTTCTTCCACAGTCATTTTGAGTCTACTATTTATGCAGAAATTTAAGCCAAGTTGGAATATTACCGAGAAACTGTAATAGAAGTGTTTGTAGATTAATTAATTAGATGTATATTTGCAACCATTTTTTAGATAAAAATTAATTAATTAAACAGTACGCTATGTATGCAATTGTAGAGATGGCAGGGCAGCAATTTAAAGTTGCGAAAGACCAAAAAGTATTTGTTCATCGTTTGGCTTCAGAAGAAGGAGAGAAAGTTGTTTTTGACAACGTTCTTCTTTTAGATGACAACGGACAAGTTACGATTGGCGCCCCAGCTATAACTGGAGCTTCAGTAGAAGCCAAAGTTTTAAGACACCTTAAAGGTGACAAAGTAATCGTTTTCAAGAAAAAAAGACGTAAAGGATACCGTGTTAAAAACGGTCACCGTCAGTCTTTAACAGAAATTGTTATTGAAAGCATCGGAGCTTCAGGAGCTAAAAAAGCAGCTCCAAAGAAAGAAGAAGCTAAAAAAGAAGTTGCAAAACCTGTAGCTAAAAAAACATCAACAGCAAAAGGAGATGATTTAAAAAAGATTGAAGGAATTGGTCCTAAAATCGCATCAACTTTAACTGAAGCTGGAATTTCAACGTATGCTGAATTAGCAAAAGCGGAACCAGCAAAAATTTCTGAAATCATTTCAGGTGTTCGTGGAAATCACGTTACTGATACTTGGCCAGCACAAGCGCAATTAGCTGCTGATGGTAAGTGGGATGAATTAAAGAAATGGCAAGATGAATTAGATGGTGGTAAAGCATAATTGCATTATTACTTAAGTATAACAAAATAAAACCTTACTAAAATGGCTCACAAAAAAGGAGTTGGTAGTTCGAAAAACGGTAGAGAATCAGAATCGAAACGCTTAGGTGTTAAGATTTTTGGTGGACAAGCAGCAATTGCTGGTAATATCATCGTTAGACAAAGAGGTACTACTCACAATCCAGGAGAAAATGTATACATGGGAAAAGACCATACATTACATGCAAAAGTAGACGGTCTTGTGAAATTCACAAAGAAAGCTAACAATAGATCTTATATATCAATCGAACCTTTCGAAGCATAATTAAGATTTAATAGTATAAAAAAAGCCTGAACATTTAGTTGTTCAGGCTTTTTTTGTGGAATGAATTTGTTATAAATTCAATGAGACTTTTTTTAACTAAATATTTACTTCATTTTCTTTTTCTTTGTTCGCACAAAGAAAAGAAACAAAAGAAAGTGCGTTTTTCCAGAGGTGTTTTTAGTTTTTTCTCTGAAAAACTAAAATCGCATTCATTTTTCTAAATTTTTTCCAAGGCTTCAAAAATTCTTTACGAAAAATGCCTGCTACACTGCGGAAAAAGAACAGATTGAGTAAAAAACACCATTTATTATATAAACTTACGTTATTCAACAAATCCTTTTTTCTTTAATAAAGGCCCAATTTCTGGTTCCGAACCGCGAAATCCTTTGTACAATTCCATTCCTGGTTGCGAACCGCCCATACTTAACATTTTACGGTAGCGTTTTGCCGTTTCTGGATCAAAGATATTTCCTGTGTCTTTAAATGCCTGAAAAGCATCTGCATCTAATACTTCTGACCATAAATAACTGTAATATCCAGAAGAATATCCTGTGGCATCTGAAAAGATATGTCCAAAGTATGTATTTCTATACCGTGGAATAATTTCGTCAATTAAACCTAACTTGTCCATTGCTTCTTTTTCAAAAGCATTCGCATCTGTTGGAATGTTTTCTGTTTTCGTATGCCAAGCCATATCTAAATATGCTGCTGCCATATATTCTACCGTAGAAAAACCACCATTAAATGAATTGGCGTCTTTCATCTTTTTAATCATGCTATCAGGAATTACTTCGCCTGTTTTATAGTGTTTCGCGAATAAGCGTAAAACTCTTGGTTCGCTCATCCAGTTTTCCATGACTTGCGATGGAAATTCTACAAAATCTCTCGGAACATTTGTGCCAGATAATGATTCATATTTTACATTTGAGAATAATCCGTGTAGCGCATGTCCAAATTCATGGAATAAGGTTTCTGCTTCCGTAAATGATAATAACGATGGCGAATCTCCGGAAGGAGCAGGATAATTAAAATTATTTGTCACAATTGGTGTCACCATTCCGTCAACATTCATTTGGCTACGCAAAGCATTCATCCAAGCACCGCCACGTTTGCTTTCGCGCGCAAAGAAATCCATGTAAATGATTCCTAAGTGTGTTCCGTCTTTTTCTAAAACTTCAAATACTTGCTGATCTTTGTGCCATTTTGGAACGTTATTCATTTCTTTAAACGACAAGCTAAATAATTCTTTCGCCAACGCAAAAACGCCATCTCTTACCGCATTTACTTCAAAGTATGGACGTGTTTCATCTTCATCAAAGTTGTACCTTTCTTTCCGAACTTTTTCAACATAATGTCTCCAATCGCTTCCTGCAAATGTTCCAGAAACACCTTCGCTTTTCATCTTTTTAGCCAACGCTTCGCGTTCTGTTTTTGCCATCGCCAATGCAGAAGGCCATAATTTATTCATAAAACCGATTACAGCTTCTGGTGTTTCTGCCATATTATCTGAAAGAATGTAACTTGCAAACGAATCATATCCTAAGAGATTTGCCTTTTCTAAACGCAATGCAGCCATTTCACTTAAAATAGCTTTGTTGTCGCTTTCATTGTCATTGTTGGCGCGCATTGCATACCCGTCAAATAATATTTTACGCGCTTCTCTGTTTGGAGACGATTGTAGGAACGGATTGATACTTGGACGTTGCAATGTAAACGACCAGCCACTTTCGTGACCTCTATTTTTTGCTTCTTCTGCAGCCAAAGAAACTAAACTTTCTGGTAAGTTTCCTAAGTCTTTTTTGTCTTTCGTGTGATATTCAAAAGCGTTGGTTTCATCCAATAAGTTTTCACCAAAATCGCCACCTAATTTTGCCAATCGTGTGTTGATTTCGCGCAAGCGATCTTGTTTTTCACCTTTTAAATTGATTCCAGAACGCACAAAACGCTTGTGAGTTTCTTCTAGTAAACGCATTTCTTCTTCAGACAGCTTGAGTTCGTCTTTTTGATCGTACACAGCTTTTATACGTTCATATAATTTTGCGTTTAAGTTGATAAAGTCACTATGCGTAGCAAGCGCAGGCGTAATTTCTTTAGCGGAAGCTTTTAAGGTGTCATCTGTATTTGCACCGTTTACGGCATAAAAAACACGTTGCAATCTTTTCAGATTTTTTCCGCTAAATTCCAACGCTTCAATCGTATTTTGAAATGTTGCCGCTTCCGTATTTTTAATAATTTCCTTGATTTCTTTTTGATTTTCTTCAAGTGCAACTTTGAAAGCAGGCAAGTAATCGTTGCTTTTTATTTTATCAAATGGTGGTACTCCAAAAGGTGTGTTCCATTCGGTCAATAATGGATTGTCGGTCATAGATGTTTCTGATTTTTTTTCGGGTGTAGCGTCTTTACAGGAAGCAAAGAGTAATATGCTACACGTAATGGCTATTGAGATACGTTTCATCTGTTTTTTTTATTTTATTAATTAGGTCAGATGGAATTCGCATACAAATCATTTCAGTTGGTGTTGAAATTTTTAGATATGCTCATTTCATGATGTGAAAAATTAGAATAACAAGATACTGTTTTTTGAATTAAATAAATCTGTTATTGAAAATCTTAACAGGATGAAAGTTCGTGATGGTTTGCGAAATTATATCATCTTTAGCTTTTAGAGTCAACATAATTCCCCTAAAACCTAATTGTTCATGAAAAAAGAGATTTCCTTTTTCCTGTTTCATTGTGAAATAGAAAAAAAATTAAGCCCTAAAACATTGAAAGCGTATGAAGCCGATTTACGTCAGTTTGATGAGTTTTTGAATACGGATGATATTACAAAGATTACAAAAGAAGATTTGAAATTGTATTTGAGTGTGTTGTCTAAATTTGCGTCGCGTACGATGAAACGGAAAGTGGCAACATTGAAAACATTTTTCTCTTTTTTAGAGTTTGAAGAGTCAATTGATGCAAATCCGTTTCATAAAGTTCGCATTAAGATAAAGCTAGATAAGTTGTTGCCAAAAATTTTATCGATTGCGGAAATCAACGCTATTTTAGAGAATGCGTATTTAGAAAAAGAAAACATTCTACAAAAAAAATCATATCAATATAAAGAAGTTATCAGAGATATTGCCGTATTAGAATTGTTATTGGCTACCGGAATTAGAGTTTCCGAATTGTGTAGTTTACAGAAAGAAAATATTGGCGCAAATTTTGAAACCATTCGGATTTTAGGAAAAGGAAATAAGGAGCGAAATATTCCGATTACGAATGACGCAACAAAGTCCGCTCTGAAAGAAAATTATGCCTTTTTTCAGAAACCAATTGATTTGACTTCTTCTTTTTTTATCAATCGATTTGGGAATACGTTATCTACACAATCGGTTCGTATGTTGGTAAAGAAATATGCGCTAAAAGCTAAGATTCACAGAAATATTACGCCACATGTATTCCGTCATTCGTTTGCGACTTTGCTACTCGAAGAAGATGTTGATATTAGATATATTCAGCATTTTTTGGGACATAGTTCTATTAATGTAACGCAAATGTATGCACATGTGAATGAGAAGAAGAAAACAGCATTGTTGACTATTAAGAATCCAAGAAATTTGGTGAGTTTTTGAGGTGATTGGTTGTCTGAATGGAGGATAACTAATTATTATATTGTTTTGAAATCGTCATATCAATTAAAGCGAATAAAAAAATCTTCAGACGATTCTATTATAGAATCACTAATTATTTATTCAGATAATATAGAACCTCAATTAAGGACTGACAGCAATCAAATATTGTACTGGCTAGATAATTATTCTAAAAATTTTGATGATTCATTTTACGTTTTAAACTTTTATTTAAATAATAAAATAATAGGATATTCTCAATTGACACATTTCGTAGATGAAAAAATTATTTTTGTAGATTATATTGTTTTAGATCCTCTTTACAGAAGAAATAATACGTTTTATGAATTTTTAGAACAAATAAGGTATTTTCTTAGCAGATATGTAATTACATATGATTATATCTTTGCTGAAGTGGGAAGTTTTTTTAATGAAACGCAGCTTTCTAATAAATCTAGAAATATAGTTAGGTTACTAAAATTGAGTGGATTTAAAGTTATAAAAGCTAAATATTATCATCCAAGTTTAGCGTCGAAAATATCAAATCAAAGCTTTAAATCTGTTTTAATGGTTCATACAGGTTCCTCAATGAAATCAATTTCAAAGGAAGCTTACTTGAAAATTATTGAAGTGATATACTTCAAACATTATTTAAGATGGTATAGTCGTTTTTTAATAGATAAGGATTTATCTGACTATACACTTGGTATAAACGATATTTTTGAAAAGACAAAATTAGATTTAAAAAGTAAAAAACAAGTTGACATTAATGGTTATAGTGAAGTTTTAAATTTCAAACCTAATATTAACCGAAATCATAATATAAAATCTATTCTACAGTGGTTAGCAATGATAATTATATTTATCATTTTAGTATTATTTTTTGCAGTCCTACACATTATTGCTAAAGATAAATTCAAAATAGAAACTGATGCACAGTATTATATAATTTTATTTCCTTTAATTTTAATCGTTACTATTGTGGCTATTTTTTCTGAAAATAAGAATAATAAAATAGCCAAACTCTTAAGTAAGTTATTTAATATTGATTAGTTTTTTCTTAACCTAACGTCTAAAATAGTATTTGAGGAATATTTATTTATTATGGGAATATTTCTAAAAAAAGAATCTAACCTAAGAAATTTTGAAGAGAAATTGATGCTTTTTGTTATTCTATATACTAAAGCTGATATAATATGAAATCGTTTAATTGTTAAAATCTCAAAACCATTGATTTCTAGTAATTTACTAATATACGCTTCTGAAAAATACCATAAGATTATTTTTTGCCCATCATAAAACGTTTCTCTCAAAACAACTTTCTTATTTAAATCTTTTTTGAAAATTAATTCTAGTGTTTTGCTACTTTCATATTCTAATATCATATTACCTTTATCAGATAACACTCTACTAAACTCTTTTAGCACTTTAACAGGGTCGCAATAATTAATTACACTTCCAACACATATAATATTTGTAAAACTATTGTCTTCTGTAGGAATTGATTCTATAGAACCAACTATCTTATTTTTTTTATTATTAATCAACTCAGAAGCAATATCTAAATGAGTCATAATAGTATCATCTATGTCGTAGTTAGTTCCTCCAGATCCAGCGTTTAATATTTTACTATCATTATTGAAACATTTATTGTTATTTATAAAGTCCTTAATTTCAAGGTAGGTTTTGTAATGCCATTGGTCTTCTTTTGACCATATTTCAGTAATATTATTGTAGAAATCTGAAATTCGATTTGGATCAATGCTCAAAACAATATAATAATTAGTTATCCTTTGTTCAAATATAAACAAATAATTTACTACTAACCAAATAAAGATAAAACTTACGGTTTTCCGTAAATTCAACGGCTAAATACGAATTGTATATTCTTTCCGTTTTAGTTTAATAGATTCATTATGAAACAACTCCTAACAATTATTCTATTCTGTATAACTTTTTCTGGCTTCAGTCAAAAAAAAATTCACGTATTCGTAGCGTTGTGCGATAATGTGAATCAAGGAATTGTGCCTGTGCCAAAATCATTGGGAAATGGACAAAGTCCGCGAACAAATTTATATTGGGGCGCATTGTATGGCGTGAAAACACATTTTAAACGAAGTAAAGATTGGACATTTATTAAAACGATTCCATCAAGCAATTCGAAAATATTGGAGCGTGTTTTATTCAAACATAAAAAAACGAATACATATTTATTGGCAGATGCGTATGATGGAAAATTTATCAAACAAACCACGATTGACTTCTTAAAAGCGAGTAGTGGCGCAAATTCAGAAGAAATTACTGTGAGCGATCAGAAACTTAGTTTTGGCGGTGATGCAGATTTACTAGCGTATGTTGGTCATGATGGTTTGATGGAATTTAACTTAAATGTCAAACTAAAACCAGCAAACACTAAGAAACGTGACGCAATTATATTGGCGTGTATTAGTAAGGATTATTTTAAACCGTATTTAAAGAAAACTGGTGCAAATCCGTTGGTTTGGACAACTGGTTTGATGGCACCAGAAGCGTATACTTTAAAATGGGCACTAGATGGTTGGATTTTGAACGAATCGGATGCAGAAATCAGAGAACGCGCTGCAAAAGCGTATCACAAGTATCAAAAATGTGGCATGCGTGGCGCAAGGCGTTTGTTGGTTACAGGATATTAGCTTTCTGTAGCTTCACCATACTTCTAAAAATTCCACAGAAAATTTAAAGAATAAAAAAGTTCAGCCATGAGTAGAAGATAATATCTTTTAACATGACTGAACTTAAGTTTGCTTTACGCTAAAGTTTTAATACTAAAACCTTATATGTCGTCACAATCATTTACGGCACTTAGTGGAGGTTCACAGCCACCAGGACCACAAGTGTGACCATTTCCGCAAGTATGTTTAACTCCACTAGCGCCACCTTTAATTGTACTTGTGTTTTCAGTAAAATTAGAAATTAAAACTTTACTAATTTTTAACGACTTAAGATTCTTTTTTTTCATAATTGAATAGTTTTTAAATTAATTAATGAAGTGAAATTAGAATCAATTTTAAGCGTACACAATTAAAGCAGGATTCGTTTTATAAAATAGAGGTTCAATTTATTCAAGTAAATTCATTTGTCACTTATCTACATTTGTAAGCTGTCAGGTCTCGTCGTTATTGTATGACAGATATTAGGCTTTGAACAACAATTTGATTCAGCACTCAAATCTTCGGCTCCTCCTTTTACATAATGTAAGTTGGCGATATTCGTTTTGTTAATTTTTAAGGGAATTGAATTTAATTTTTGTTTTTTCATAATAAAAATATTTTTGATAATTTTTTCTCTAAAATAGATAATACGTAGGTTTAAATGAAAAATAGATGCATTCATTTTATGAAATAGCGGCTAAGTTTTTGATGAAAAACGAAGGATATATGCCTGTTTGTTTTTTAAAAGCTCTGGAAAATGCACCTTCACTTTTAAAACCTACTTCTTTTGCAATTGCTTTCACGCTATAGGAACGTAAAACTTTATCATTTTTTAATGTATTTAATACGTAATTGATTCTTAATTGTGTGATATAATTTTTGAATGTAACTCCTTTGTGTGTATTAATTATTTCTGATACATACGAAGTATTTGTGTTCAGTTTTTTTGCTACGGAAGCTAAACTTGTACTTTGGTTCAAGAATAAATTAGCCTTTTCAAATTTTTCAAGACTCATAAGAATTTTAGAAATTTTTTCATCTGAAATCTGAAATTTAGTTGTTAGTGCTGTCGTTGTAGCATCGGTTTGATTTGCCGCAAGTTGTTTTACTAATTGATCAAATGTTCTTTTATTATGTCGCTGTTGCTTTTTATATAGTAAAAGTATGATGGCAAGTGCAATGAATAAACTAATACATAAAAATAATAATGAAGAGTTTTGCTTTTCTTTTTGCTCGGATTTGGAAGTTAATGATGAAATTTTATCTTCAAGTGTTTTTTTATCATACTTTTTTAAAATTGTATATCTAATCGTTTCCTGAAGCGTATCTATATATGATAAGTTGTACGCTAAACGATAATTTTCCAAAGCTTTTTCATTATTTTCAAGCTGTTCGTAACTAATAGCTAACAACGAGAGAATTTCCTTGAACTCAAAATGGTCAAACTTAATTTCTTTTTTTAATGATTTTATAGCTTCAAAAGCAACAATTGCTTCAGCGTACATTTTCTTCTCATAATATACTTTCCCGCGAAAGCGATACACAGGAAATAAATTTCTTTTTGTTCCCAATAAAGTAATAAGACTGTCTGCCTGATTTAAAACAGCTAACGCATCATCATACTTTTTTCTTTTATAATCAACAATTCCTTTCAATGTAAAATAATAACTCAAAGCATCGGTATCATTGGCTTCAATGCTAAATTTTTTAAGTTTTGGTAAATAGTCGGAAGCAGTATCTAAGTCATAATATGTATATGCAGAACACAATCCAATCAAGGTGTTTAGATACACAGTGTGGTATTTTTTTTCGTGAATTAAAGGAGTAATGATGTCTTTATTTTTCAGATATAATTCGGTTGCTTCTTTATGATTTCCCATAAGGTTTTTAATAGAAGCAATGCTATGATTGGAATAAATTTGATAGCGAATATTTTTTTTGACTTTTGCCAGAGAATCTAATTGAAGATAATATGTAATTGCATCAGAATACTTTCCATACGTAAAATAGGTTTTTCCTTTTTGACTCAATGCTTTAATGAGTAACGAATCATTTTTTTGCGCAGTAGCATATGAAATACTAGAATCAATATATTTTAAGGAAGCATTCATATTTCCAAAGTAATTTTCAGAAGAAGCTTTCAACAAAAAAGCTACATGTTCTTCAAGTGTATTACTTTCTTTTTTGGCTTTTAAGAGTAACGCTTCCGCATAAATTTTGGCAGATTTAGGATTTGTATATTCTAAATTTTTGTATTGATCTTTTAATGATTCATAAGATTTTTGAGTGAGTGAATCGTACTTTTGAGAATACATCGCGCTTACACAGAAGAAAATAAAAATAGATGTTAGGAGTTTCATTATACCGAATAATAATTGATCTAAATATACTGAAAAAAAGAAAACCCTTTAGCTCTCGATAAAGGGTTTAAAAATAGTTAATAACCTGAGTTTTTTAAATTAACATCCAAATCCTGTTAGTTGACAGCTTATTATGAAAGATGGTACGCTATCACGACATTCGTTACATGTCTTATAATGTTGATTTGTGAAATAGCATGTTACTCCTGAAAGTCCTCCATGAATTTCTGTTGTTTTCAAAGTTGAAATACGTTTTTTGTTTAAACTTAATTTTACATTTGATTTTTTCATTAGTATATTTTTTGATGAGTTATTATTTTTAATAGAAATGGTTTTAGTACTTGACTGAATATTAATTGAATACCCAATTTCCGCTTACGTCACCTCTTTTAATGGCAAATCGGTCTATTTCACCATTTGCATTACTTTGACAAGTAATACCACTGTAAAAGCCAAATAAAGTAGATTCTTGAAAACCATTGCAACCGTCCATATCACGAATTTCTTGCATTCCTTTATAATCGTTTTGTGGGAAGTAAATCACAGGTTGGTTATATGTATTGTTTGCTATTAAAGGAAGTTCGTTCGTTATGTATAAGATTAAATTTTGAAGTTCAATCATGTCTAAAGTAGAAATAGTGCCATCTCCATTGACATCTGCAGCTAAGTATTGCCATATTTCTGTAAAACATTCAAGACCAATAAGGTGTCTTGAAATAAATACAATATCAAGCGTGCTTATTCCATTTCTCCAATGAGTATTTGTGAATTCGCCATCAGTTACACTTTCGTAATAAAAGCACATAGTACCTTCTTCATCACCAATTACGTAATTATTATTATTTAGAATATTGTAATTTACAGAAGTCCCAGTCGCAGCTGGTAAAGATTCTCCAAATCTAGTAATGGTAACAAAAGTATTTCCCAACCAAGCAGTATTTGGATCTACGCCTTTTGTTTGAACTTGTATTTGTCCAAACTCCAATCCGGGTATTATACTTGTATTCAAAGACCTTTTTTCTACAATTTCATTACGTGCCATTTCTTTTGCTTCTTGCGCAACGAAATGATCAATAACTTCCTTGGGCGCTTCAACAAATAGTTCCCAATTATCAATTGTAATTTCTTTTGGGTAATTTTTTAAAAGCTGTTCGGTGATTGAATTGGATTCATCTAAGCCTTCGTTTTCTTCATGCGAACAAGAAGTCATAAAAAGGGCAATAAAAAATAAGGGGAAAATCCATTTTGTGTATTTCATGATATATATTTTTGAATTAATATTGGCATGAAATTAGAATGGATTTTCCCCTAAAACAATTGTGTGTGCCTTCAGTTTATGAATTAGAGGCTTACTATTTACTTTATACTACTTGCTTAATCACCTGTGTCGTCTAAACTATCTGTCCTAGGCGTTAAGGTAGTTGGGCAGACTTTAGGATCTGTCATACAATCTTTATGTGTAAATGCTGTTGCACCTGCTTTTAACAGATTCAAATTGGCAACACGTACTTTTTTTAAGCTTAAGGAAAATGATTTTTTGTTTTTCATACAATTCAATTTTAAAATTAATAATAGGTTGAAGATAGAAAACACAATGTATTGACACTAAAAAAAGCACATTCAGTTTATAAACCAGCGGTTAAATTTTTGATAAAAAAGGAAGGATAAATTCCAGTTTGCTTTTTAAATGCTCTAGAGAATGCGCCTTCGCTTTTAAAACCTACTTCTTCAGCGATTGCTTTGATACTGTATGAGCGTAATACTTTATCATTTTTTAATTGGTGTAATGCATACTCAATGCGGAGTTGTGTAATGTAATTTATAAATGTTTGTCCTTTGTGCGTGTTTATAATTTTGGATAGATACGAAGTATTAGTATTTAATTTTTTTGCTACGGAAGCTAAGCTTGTAGTTTTGTTTAAGAATAATTTTTTATTTTCAAATTTTTGTAAAGCAGTTAGAATTTTCGTGATTTCAGCATCTGGAATTTGCCTTTCTTCGGTTACTTTTACAATTGGTTTTATATTTTTTTCAGTTTCTACTTGTTGGAGCTTATTAAGAATAATATCAAACTTTTGCTTGTTCCTTATTTTATATCTTCTGTAAAGAATACCTAAAATAATAATGATGAGAAACAAACCAATACTTACATATACTAATACTTTGCGTTGCTGTTCTTTTTTATTGGCTTTCTTTTTGAGTGCTTCAATTTTTTCTTGAATTGTTTTAGTATCGTATAAGTCTTTAATTTTAGTAGTAATCGTGCGTTTTAATGTATCATTTGTATTGTTTAATTGTATGGAAAGCGTAAAGTTTTCAATAGCCTTTTTCTCATTTCCTATTTCACTATAACTTAATGCTAGTTTATTAATGACTTCTTGATATTCAAAAAGATCGAGTTTAATTTCGTGCTGTAAGATTTTTATTTTTTCAAAAATAGCAATAGCTTTTTGATATTTTTTTGTGTCAAAATATGTTTTTCCTTGAAATCGATATACCGTGAATAGGCTGCTCTTTTTACCCAAGGAAATAATAAAATTTTCAGCTTTTTGCAATACCTCTAATGCTTCCACATATTCTTTTTGTTGATATAATATAATTCCTTTAAGCACATAATAATAACTCAACGCATCTTGGTCATTGTTAGCTTCACCAATCTCTTTTATTTTTGTAGCGTATTTTTCAGCAGCATCCATATCAAAATAAGTATATGCTGAACAAAGTCCGATAAGCGTATTCAAATATTTAAAAGCATATTTTTTTTGATCAATTAATGGAAGCAATATCGCTTCATTCTCTGAAAATAATTTTGCAGCTTCTTCATGATCTCCCAAAACAGTTTTAACAGATCCAATATTTTGATTAGAGTATACCTGATAATCTATATTTTTTCTAATACGCGCTAACGAATCTATTTTTAAATAATATATAATAGCGTTGTCGTACTTTCCAAAATCATAATAAACAGTTCCTTTTCTGCTAATAGCACTCAGAAGTAACTTTTCGTTCTTTTCAGCAATAGCATATGTAATACTTTCGTCTAAAAGTGAAATGGCTTCAGATAAATTACCAAAATAACCTTCAATATATGCCTGTTTTATATAAGCACTAAACTTCTCTTTTGTATTGTTTTCTTGAATAGCTTTCGCAACCAACGCATCCGAATATACCTTTGCAGTTTTTGGAGCTGCATATTGAAATTGGCTATATTTTTCTTTTAAACTTTGATAAGAAGATAGCAACAACGAATCTTTCTCCTGAGAAAAAACAATTCCACAATAAATAAAAAAACTAATGAGTATAATACGAGTACGAGGATTCATAAAGAAGGAAATTAGACAAACATATAAATAAACAGGATGCTATTAGTTGTTTTTGTTATATCAATCATTTTGAAGTTTATTTGGTATTTCCCTAATATAACAAAAAAAGAAAGCAAATTACTACATAACGAATTCTACATGTATAAAGTAACGTGAGTTCGATATAAAATTTCAGAGTGTTTTTTTTTGTCTTTTCCGCAGTATAGCAGGGATTTTTCGTTAAGAATTTTCGAATCCTTGGAGAAAATTTAGAAAAATTCATGAGTTCTAAAATATAAAATAGAAATCATACGAACTAAAAGCGCACTTTCTTTTGTTGACGCCTGTGCTGAACTTGATTCAGTATTCTTTGTGCGAGCAAAGAAAACGAAAATAACAAAATGAAAATCAAATACTTAGTACTTATTTTAAAAATATGTCCAAAATTTTATTTGAGTAAACTCATGTCGAACTCACGTTAAAGTATAGTGTATGAATACTCAAATCATAAACAAAAAAATCCCGAACATTGCTGCTCGGGATTTCATATATAGAAAATTTAATTTCTTAGTATCTGTAGTATTCTGGTTTGAATGGTCCTTCAACAGTAACGCCGATATATTCAGCTTGATCTGTAGAAAGTTCTTCCAATTCAACACCAATCTTAGCTAAGTGTAAACGTGCTACTTTCTCATCTAAATGTTTTGGTAACATATATACGTCATTCTCGTACTGATCAATGTTTTTCCAAAGCTCAATTTGTGCCAACGTTTGGTTTGTAAATGAATTACTCATTACAAAACTTGGATGACCAGTTGCGCAACCTAAGTTTACCAAACGTCCTTCAGCTAATAAGATAATATCTTTTCCGTTTATTGTATACTTATCAACCTGTGGCTTAATCTCAACTTTAGATGCACCATGCTTCTCGTTTAACCAAGTAACATCAATTTCGTTATCAAAGTGTCCAATATTACACACAATCGTTTTATCTTTCATTGCTTCAAAATGCTCAGCAACAACGATATCT
This sequence comes from Kordia antarctica, assembly GCF_009901525.1. Classification (NCBI taxonomy): domain Bacteria; kingdom Pseudomonadati; phylum Bacteroidota; class Flavobacteriia; order Flavobacteriales; family Flavobacteriaceae; genus Kordia; species Kordia antarctica. The sequence goes on along the minus strand of NZ_CP019288.1, from coordinate 2,981,852 downwards.
TTATTTCCAGTTGTAGTAATTACGATATCTGCATTTGCAACAACATTCTTAAATTTCTTTACTTCAAAACCGTCCATTGCAGCTTGTAAAGCACAAATTGGGTCAATCTCAGTAACTGTTACAATACTTCCTGCACCTTTAAAAGAAGCAGCAGTTCCTTTTCCAACATCTCCGTATCCACAAACAACAACACGCTTTCCAGCAAGCATAATATCTGTAGCTCTTCTTACTGCATCAACAGCACTTTCTCTACATCCGTATTTATTATCAAACTTAGACTTCGTAACAGAATCGTTAATGTTTATTGCTGGCATTGGTAACGTACCATTCTTTACTCTTTCGTACAATCTATGTACTCCAGTTGTAGTTTCTTCAGACAATCCATTGATTCCATCAACCAACTCAGGATAATTATCTAAAACCATATTTGTTAAATCGCCACCATCATCTAAAATCATGTTCAATGGCTTTCTATCTTCTCCAAAAAATAATGTTTGCTCTATACACCATTCAAATTCTTCTTCGTTCATTCCTTTCCATGCGTACACTGGAAATCCAGCTTCAGCAATCGCAGCAGCAGCCTGATCTTGAGTTGAGAAAATATTACAAGAACTCCAAGTAACTTCTGCTCCAAGCGCTTTTAATGTTTCAATCAAAACAGCAGTCTGAATCGTCATATGTAAACATCCTGCAATTCTTGCTCCTTTTAATGGTTGTTCGTCTTTATACTCTTCACGAAGACTCATTAATCCTGGCATCTCAGCTTCGGCCAATTCGATCTCTTTTCTTCCCCATGCTGCTAAAGAAATATCTTTAACTTTGTAGGCTACGTAAGGAACTGATTTTGTACTCATACTTTTCTTTTTTTTATAATTTGAATAATTATGGGTTGTGACCCAAAATATTTTTAAATTCGCTCTATAACTTTACAACGCGGTTTTACACGCTAAAAGTTAGCGAGTGCAAAGGTACTAAATAACTTTTTAATAAAATGGCTCTTTACAAAACTATAACAGTTGATAAACATACTAAAGTGCTGATTTGGAAGATAGAAGAGTCTTTTGAAGAATTAAATCGTACGATAAAATTAACAAATCATTGCCAAAAGCGACTTGACGGAATGCGCTCTGAAATTCATCAGCGTGGCTTTCTAAGTATCCGCCATTTGTTGGCTGAGTTCGGTTATACAGATTTTGATCTATATTATAACGAAAAAGGAAAACCATTCCTAAGAGACGGAAAACACATTTCTATCACACATTCGTTTAACTTTTCAGGAATCATTGTCAGTGATTCCATTCCTGTGGGAATTGACATAGAAAAACAACGCGATAAAATTTTACGCATTGCAAACAGATTTACGCCGTTGGAAGAATACAATACCTTTGCCAATCATGAAGCGTTAATTCGTAAAATAACGATAGTTTGGGGCGGAAAAGAATCCATTTACAAAGTATACGCGCAAGAAGGATTAAACTTTCTAAAACACATTGATATTGACGATTTCTCGATGGAAGAAACCAAAACTATTGGAACGGTATATTACGATAAAGACATAGCAACCTATTCATTAGATTTTTTAGAGTTTGAAGGATTTACATGTGTATATGCTTTAGAAGAAAATCGCTAAGATGAATCAATCAAAAACGATGTACGCAGCAATCATTCAAGCAAAAAAAGAGAATAGAAAACTATTGGCAGTTTTGATTGATCCTGAAAAAATAAAAATCGCACACATTCCAGCATTTTTCAAAAAAATACACGAATCTATCATTACGCATGTATTTGTTGGCGGAAGTACAGATGAAGGAAATCAGCTAGAAACTGTTGTAAAAACGATCAAACAACATACAAAATTACCTGTATTAATTTTTCCTGGAAGTCACGAGCAAATCACGGAAGCAGCAGACGGAATTCTATTCTTATCATTACTTTCTGGACGAAATCCAACATACTTAATAGAGCAACAAGTGCAATCGGTTGCAAAACTTATCAATTCCACCTTAGAAATCATTCCAACAGGATACATTCTAATAGATGGCGGCGTGGAAACGGCTGTACAACGTGTGAGCAAAACGCAACCAATATCGCAAGAAGCGGAAACTGAAATTTTGCATACCGCTTTGGCGGGACAATTCTCAGGAAAAAAACTCATCTATCTAGAAGCTGGAAGCGGCGCTAAAAAAATGGTCAAGCCAGAAATAATAAAAAAAGTATCAAGTCAATTACAAATTCCGTTAATTGTCGGCGGCGGAATCAAATCAAAAACCCAACTAAATGCAGCTTTCAATGCTGGCGCAGATTTAGTCGTTATCGGAACTGCTTTTGAAGAAAATGAAGGTTTCTTAGAAGAGTTGAAGAGATAAAAATTTTAAATTATAAATGTTGAATTTTAAATAAAAAAATAAGTTTAAAGTTAAAGTGTTTATAAGTTGAAAAGTTTATTAGTTTACGAATCCAAAGAACGAATTAACAAATGAACAAAAGAACGAATAACAAAGAACAAAGAAAGAAGTGAAAAGTTGAAAGTGAAAAGTGAAAAGTGTACGTTGTACGTCCCTGATATAAGTTGACCACTTTTAACAAAGAGTGATTAACAATGAAAGCAAATTTAAGAAGTGTCCGTAAACATCGTAAGTACAGTATTGAATTTAAGAAACAACTAGTTTTAGAATTTGAGTCAGGTAAACATAGCGTTCCTGAATTAGAAAAACTTCATGGGATTTCCAATTCAGCTATTTACAGATGGGTTTATAAATTTTCTAACTTTAACCAAAAAGGATATCGCGTAGTGGAACACAAATCAAGTAGTACTAGAAAAGTAAAGTCTTTAGAATCAAAGATCAAAGAGTTAGAAGCCGCTTTAGGTCGTAAACAGATTATGGTAGATTATTTAGAGACGATGATGGAAGTCGCTAAAGAAGAACTTAATATTGATATCAAAAAAAACTTCAACACCTCACCATCCAAAAGTTCACCAAAAAACAAGTAGCCATGTTTTATAGTTTAAATGAGTTATATAAAACCATCGGCATCAGTAAACAAGCGGTATTTCAGTATCAAAAGCGTCAAGAAATTTTTGATACTAAGTTAGTACAGCTAGTTATGGAAGCAGATGAGCTACGAGAGGAACATCCGGGTTGTGGGGTTGAGAAAATGTATTATAGTTTAGCACCAGATTTTATTGGTAGAGATCGTTTTGTAGAAACAATGATGCAGTTAGGGTATCGTTTAAAGCGAAAGAAGAATTACAAACGAACCACTATTGCAGGTAAAATCTACTATCCAAATCTTATCAAAGGCATGCAGGTTAATGCGCCCAATATTATTTGGCAGAGTGATATTACCTATATTAAAGTAGATGGAAAACATTACTACGCTGTTTTTATTATAGATGTTTATACCAAAGAAATCGTTGGTTATAGTGTTACAGATCATATGAGAGCTACCGCTAATGTAAAGGCATTACAAATGGCTTTAAGAGTACATCCGCCACCGAAGTTTCATCATTCTGATAGAGGTAGTCAGTATACATACAAGGGATACATTAAGATATTAAATCAAAACAATACAATGATAAGCATGGCGACAAGCGCACAAGATAATGCATATGCAGAGCGTATAAATAGAACCATCAAAGAAGAGTATCTTAATTACTGGAAGCCTAAAAGCTTTACTCAACTAAAAAGAATGATTAAAAAAGCAGTCAATAATTACAATGAAAAAAGATTGCACAATAATATTGAGAGAAGAATACCTACTCAATTTAGAACAAACTTTTCTTTGTTGGCTAGCCAACAAAGAAAAGTTATTACTATTTTTAACAATGAAATATTAACCTAAAAAACGGTCAACACTATTTAGGGAAGTACAAAGTCAGAAATAAACGAATCAACAGTAAACAAAACATAAAGAACAAAACACGAATAACAAAAAACCAAATTAACAATAAAGGAGCAAAGCGACCTAAAACCCAAAACCGACAACCAAACCATGAACCAACTTTTTGAATTTTTCTTAGAACCATACAAAGATGCTATTAGGTTAGACATCTTTTTAGAAATTACCGCAGCATTATTTGGAATTGCGAGTGTTTGGTTTGCTAAAAAAGAGAAAATTTGGGTATATCCAACAGGAATCATTAGTACGCTAATTTACATCTATCTCTGTTACAAATTCATATTATATGGCGATATGATTATTAATGTGTATTACTCCATTATGAGTTTATATGGTTGGTATTTGTGGACGCGTGTTCGCGAAAGTACAAAGCTAGAAATATCAAGAACGAGTTTTTTAGACAAACTAAAAACGATTTTCATCTTCCTATTTACGGCAATTTTTACGTACGTTGTATACATTCAATACGAAATAATTGATGACACATTAGGATTCAACGAAACGTTTGATTTAATAAAGGCAAATGTAGGTTCTATTGCAGAAATCAGAACCATTACGCCATATTTAGATATGTTTACTACGGGAATTTTCTTTGCAGGAATGTGGCTGATGGCAAAGAAAAAAATAGAAAATTGGCTATTTTGGATTTTCGGAAACATCATATCAATTCCGTTGTACTTTGTTAAAGGACTCGGATTTACGGCGATACAATTCACAATTTTCTTAATTTTAGCCATCTTTGGATACATCGCATGGAGAAAAACATTAAACAACAACATAGAAGCAGCTTAAAAATAGTCGTATTTGGACCTGAATCAACAGGGAAAACAACGCTAGCCAAACAATTGGCAGCACATTACAATGCTGCTTTTGTGCCAGAATATGCTCGAATCTACGCGGAAGCGAAACAACAAAAAGGCGAAAAACTAACCTCAGAAGATGTAGTGCCGATTGCGAAAGGACAATTGCGTTTAGAATGCAAAGCTTCGGAAAACCGACTCTTAATTTGCGATACGGACATTCTATCAACGATTACGTATGCACGTTTATACTATCCTGAATTCAAAAGTGAAACGCTAAAAAAATATGCAGAAAAAAATACGGCAGCTTTCTATTTTTTAACCTATATTGATACACCTTGGGAAGCAGATGGAATTCGCGATTTGCCTCACAAACGAGAAGAAGCATTTTTAGAATTTCAGCAAACCCTAAAAACCTATAACCAACCTCACATATTGCTCAAAGGAAGTATCGAAGCACGATTTCAAAAAGCAATTGCAGAGCTTGACAAACGACTAAAAGCGTATTGAATTTTTCAAAAAAACATACCGAGCAAATAGAAGCAAAAGAACTCACGTTGCTTCAAATAGAAGAACAACTAGATAAGTTCAGGAAAAAAATTCCATTCACAGATATCACAGCACATGCACGTGTAGATCACGGAATTTTGAAACTAACTTCGGAAACGGAAGAAACGTACATACAATTATATCGGGAACAACATGGAATGTTCAAAATTGTAAAATTTACGCCAGCTTCGGGCGCAGCAACACGAATGTTTAATTTTCTATACAAGTTTTTAGAAACGTATGATCCGAAAAAAGAATCGATCAACTCATATATCAATAAAGAAAAAGAACCTGAAATTCGTTTATTCTTTATCGGATTAGAAAAATTTCCTTTTTACGATGATGTATTGAAAATAATGGACAAAACAGAAATTGATAAAATCAGAAAGCCTGATGAGTTCAATCGTGATTTTGTACATGCTTTACTTGCAGAAGAAGGACTAAACTACGGAAACTACCCAAAAGGATTACTATCTTTTCACAAATACAAAAGCCACATCGCAACTCCTTTTCAAGAACATCTATTTGAAGCGGCAAGCTATGCATGTCAAGGTGGAAAAGCAATATTACACTTTACCATTTCAAAACAACATTACGACAAATTCAAAGCAACAGAGCAAGAAATCTTACCACACATAGCACAAAAAACGGATTGTACATTTGAAATTTCATACTCTTATCAATCGGAAAAAACAGATACAATTGCTGTCGATTTAAAAAACAGACCAATTCTTGATGCTGAAAAAAACTTAGAATTTAGACCAGGTGGACATGGTGCTTTAATAGAAAATCTAAATGCAATTGACGCAGATTTAATCTTCATAAAAAACATAGACAATGTTGTTGTAAATACCTATGCGGAAGAAATTTCGCGCTACAAAAAAATTCTCGCAGGAAAACTGATTGATTTACAACAAAAAGCATTCAAATTCATGAAAATGCTTCACAATGGCGTTTCAAATGATGAATTAATAATTGTTTTAAACTTCTTGTACACAGAACTCAACATTCAACTCAGTGAAGAATTTGAAAAATACTCGCAAAAATATCAAATAGAATATCTCATAGAAAAGCTCAACAGACCAATTCGCATCTGCGGAATGGTAAAAAACGAAGGCGAGCCAGGCGGCGGACCATTTTGGGTAAAACATGAAAATGGTTCTATCTCACTGCAAATTGTTGAATCTGCACAAATAGATAGAAAAAATGAGTATCATCAAGGCATTCAAAAACTATCAACACACTTCAATCCCGTAGATATTGTTTGCGGCGTAAAAGACTATCAAGGCAACAAATACGATCTCACGCAATTTGTAGATCGTAAATCGTATTTCATTGCTTCAAAATCGAAAAGTGGCAAAAAAATAAAAGCATTAGAATTACCGGGTTTATGGAATGGCGGAATGGCGTTTTGGAACACAGTCTTTGTTGAGGTTCCATTAGTAACTTTCAATCCTGTAAAAACTATCAACGACTTATTAAAACCAACACATCAGGTAAAGTAATTTTCATTCCTGCGTAGGCAGGAATCTAGTACGTTTGGTAATTCACAAATACGCTTTGCAGATTAAAACTAGAATCATCAAATCATCAGATCGAGTGAATTTGTGAAACAAATTTGTATCAAGACCTACTTTAAATTTTCAAAAAAAGATAAAAAATCAAAAAAACTGAATTACTTTTGCACCATCTCAAAGGGGTGCGATTTGAATCATGTTCAAAAAGCTGAGATTATACCCAATGAACCTGGGCAGGTAATGCTGCCAAGGGATGGATCAAATCTTTTTATTTGAAAGATTCGATATGCCGACAGTCATAGTCTGTTAAAATCATATATTTAAATTTTAATCTAGAATAATTACCCCTTTTATTCGTAACAAAACGTATTACGAATATGAAGAATTTATTCGCTTTTTTAAGCCTTCTCGTGCTGTCAGTCAGCATGCAGGCGCAGAATTTCACACTATCAGGAACAATTTCAGATGAAGCTGGAGAGCCATTGTCAGGCGCAACTATTTTGGCAAAAGGTACCACGAATGGAACGATTTCTGATTTTGACGGAAAGTATACTTTAAAACTTTCCAAAGGAACATACACTATTGTAGTAAGTATGTTTTCACAATCCATTGAAAAAACAGTAATCATTACAAAAGATACTGTTTTGAATAGTACGCTTGGCGCGAAAATGGAAGCTTTAGACGCCGTATTAATTTCGGCAGTTCGTGTCAATGCCGATTCGCCAATTACGTATTCCAACCTAGAAAAAGAGGAAATTACCAAGCGAAATCTTGGGCAAGACATTCCTATTTTAATGAATTTTATGCCTTCAGTTGTCACAACTACAGATGCTGGTGCAGGTGTTGGATACACAGGAATTCGTGTACGTGGAAGCGATGCAACTCGCGTAAATGTAACGATTAACGGAATTCCGTTTAACGATGCAGAAAGTCAAGGAACATTTTGGGTAAACATGCCCGATTTGGCTTCGTCTACGGAAAGTATTCAATTGCAACGTGGCGTCGGAACTTCCACAAATGGTTCTGGAGCTTTTGGTGCAAGTCTAAGTTTACTAACCGATGCAACTTCTGAAAAAGCCAACGGAGAAATTTCAAATACATTTGGAAGCTTCAACACGCGTAAACACACCGTAAAATTTAGCACAGGAAAACTAGATAATCATTTTGAATTGGCTGGGCGTTTATCAAAAATCAAGTCAGATGGTTATATTGATCGTGCGACTTCTGATTTGAGCGCGTATTTTTTACAAGGTTCATATGTTGATGAAACTACTTTGATAAAAGCGTTGGCTTTTGGTGGACACGAAATTACATATCAAGCTTGGAACGGAATTGATAAAACAACGTTGGAAAATGATAGAACTTTCAATCCTTCAGGACAGTTTATCGACGAAAACGGAAACGATCGTTTTTATGACAACGAAGTCGATAATTACCGACAAGATCATTATCAATTTCATTGGAATCAAAAAGTTTCAGAAAATTGGACAACGAATCTTGGACTAAATTATACACAAGGTCGCGGATATTTTGAGCAATACAAAGAAGATGAGCCGTTTGACGAATATGGTTTTGAAGAAATTGTAATCAACGGGACTACAATTAACGAAACAGATTTAATTCGCAGACGTTGGTTAGACAATGATTTTTATGTAATCAATCTAAATGCAAACTACAAAAAGAATAATTTGGATATGGATTTCGGCGTGTTTTTAGGCGTATATGATGGAGATCATTTTGGAGAAGTAATTTGGGCGCGTTTTGCCAGCGATAGCGAAATCAGAGATCGGTATTACGAAGGAAATGGAAAGAAAAATGATTTAAGTTTCTTTACGAAAGCTACAATTCGTGTAAACGAAAAAATAAGTTTATTTGGAGATTTGCAACTTCGAAACGTGAGTTACAAAACTTCTGGAATTTCGTCAGATTTAGTGCCTTTTAATATTGATGAAAACTATACATTTTTCAATCCAAAAGCAGGAATTAATTATCGAATCAATCCAAACAACAGTTTATACTTTTCGTATGCGAGAGCAAACAGAGAGCCAAACAGAAGCGATTTTGAAAACAACAATGCTGTAAAACCTGAGCAATTGGACGATTTTGAACTAGGTTGGCGTTGGAAAGGTGAAAACTTTACGGTAAACTCAAATGTATATTACATGTTATACAACGATCAGTTAGTCTTAACAGGCGCGTTGGATGACACAGGAACGCCATTACGAACAAATAGTGGAAAAAGTTACCGTTTAGGTTTGGAAATTGATGCTTCAATCAAATTAGGAGACAAATTCACAATGCAGCCAAATGTGGCAATTAGCACCAATAAAAACAAGAAGTTTGTGACTTCTAAAGATGGAAGTTTGGCAAACTTAGGAAACACAAACATTTCGTTTTCGCCCGACTTTGTAGCTGGAAACATCTTTACATATGCGCCAACGAATAATTTTCAAGTATCGTTATTATCTAAATATGTTGGCGAACAATACATGGGAAATATTGATTCAGACGTTTCAAAACTAGATAGTTATTTTATCAATGATTTGAATCTCACATACCAAATCAAGCTAAATACTATTTTTGAATCAATTACCTTTTCAGGATTAATCAATAATATTTTTGGTGTAGAATATGTATCGAACGGATATTTCTTTACGTATGATGATGATTTCTCCGTGCCAGGAACAACAACTACGGTTGAAGGCGCAGGATTCTATCCGCAAGCAACGAGAAACTTCTTAGTTGGAATGACATTGAAATTTTAAATAACAAAGCGACTTGAAAGAGTCGCTTTTTAAAGTTTATAAGTTTAAAAAAAGTTTATAAGTTTAGTATCTCAATACTCACTACTAAAATCTCATAACTATAAAATCAATTATTCGAAATCGTCAATACATCTCCAGATTTCGTAATTCGATAATTAACCATTGGAAAACTGTCGCTACCTTCCACAGGATTCAACAATTGACCATTTGCCAAACTATATTCGTAATCTTCACATGCACACGTTGCCAAAACGCCATTAATTGTCATTGTAGAACAATTACTAGGAATATGATTTGGGCAACTTGCTTCCCACGCTAAAAACTGATCTCCTGACAAATTAAACACAAAAAACCCACGCACGCCGCCGCCATTTGGAACATAATGAGAACCGCCAGCAAAACTTAAATTATCATACAATGGCAAGTTTAAATTAATCTGAAACTGCACTAAAGCATTCGGAATAAATGGATTGTTATTATTTCCCCCATCATCAGAATTACATGAAAACATACATATAACAACACAACATAAAATCAAAAAACGTTTCATAGGAATATTCATATTTAGTTCTGCAATTTACGTAAAATCATTTTTTAAAAAGTCACATCTGCATGCACTTTAAATATTTTCTTATATTTGTAAAGCAAATCCCGTGTTCGATGGGATTTTTTGCGTTGTATAGTATAAGCGTATTTTTGTTATATTATACAATGCAGACATAGATCGATAGTATAGAAAACGAAGAAATTATGAGTAAAGTATCTTATTATACAGCAGAAGGATTAAAAAAATTAAAAGCCGAGTTAGAGCATTTAAAAAATGTTGAAAGGCACAAAGCTTCTCAAGCTATTGGAGAAGCCAGAGATAAAGGCGATTTAAGTGAAAATGCAGAGTACGATGCCGCCAAAGAAGCACAAGGATTATTAGAGATGAGAATCTCAAAAATGGAGGCAATAGTGTCAACAGCAAGAATCATTGATGAAAGTCAGTTAGATACTTCTAAAGCATTAGTATTATCTACGGTTCGTATTAAAAATACAACTAATGGAATGGAAGTTACCTATAAATTGGTAGCTGAAAGTGAAGCAGATTTAGCTTCTGGAAAAATCTCGGTAACGTCTCCAATTGGAAGAGGATTATTAGGAAAATCTGTCGGTGACATTGCAGAAGTAAATGTGCCAAATGGAACGATGAATTTTGAAATTTTGGAAATTACGCGAAAATAACAAAACATTAAACACATAGAAAAATCCTTTTTTACTTGTTAAAAAAGGATTTTTTTACATTAAAACGAAAGAACTTTTTTATCTTACAACAACACAAATTAATTGTACATGGCTTCTATTTTTACAAAAATAGTGAACGGAGAAATTCCATCTTATAAAATTGCAGAAGACGAACATTATTATGCGTTTTTAGACATTAACCCAAATGCTATTGGTCACACATTGTGCATTCCTAAACAGGAAGTTGATAAAATTTTCGATCTGTCGGAAGAAGCTTATATTGGTTTAATGCGTTTTTCACGAAAAATTGCCATTGCCATCGAAAAAGCAATTCCTTGCAAACGTGTTGGTTTAACGGTTATTGGTTTAGAAGTTCCACATGCGCATGTACACTTAATTCCGTTGAACGAAATGGACAACATGAATTTCAAAAACAAACAGCAACTATCGTCAGAAGAATTTCAAGAAATTGTAAAAAAGATTCAAGCAGAGCTTTAATTTGAAGATTTGATGATGAATCAATTTGAAAATTGTCGTTACATGAGAATTTGATAGTTTTAAAATACTTAATCTTAGTTAAAAGTTAAAAGTTAAAAGTTAAAAAGTTTATCTAAAATGTGAATAATTTACGTACCAACATTTCGGCTCCGCTCAATGCAAGCATACCAAGAGCGCAGCGATACTAAAGGCGAAGCCGTTTCCAAGAGCGTAGCGAGTCTAAACAACCGTTTTCAGCGAAATCTGCATCGTCGTTCCTTTCCCAAGTTCTGATTTCAATACTTTAATCTTTCCGTCATGATAATTCTCAACAATACGTTTTGCGAGCGATAAGCCCAATCCCCAACCACGTTTCTTACTCGTAAATCCAGGTTGAAAAACTCTCTTAAAATTTCGTTTTGGAATTCCTTTTCCGTTATCGGTAATTTGAATCTTTACAAAAGTGGCAGAAGGAATAATTTCAACCAACAGCGCACCTTTTCCTTTCATGGCGTCAATGGCATTTTTCACCATATTCTCAATCGTCCAACTATACAATTGTGCATTAATCTCACTATAAATAGGAGTTTCAGGCGCTTCAAACGTAAAGTCTACCAACTTAGAAGTTCGCGTTAGCAAATAATCATACGAGTCTTTCGTTTCTTGTACAATATCCAATCGTTCTAGTTTTGGAATAGAACCAATTTTGGAAAAACGTTCCGTAATCGTTTGCAAACGATCAATATCTTTTTCAATCTCTTTCACATATTGAGGATCTACATTTTCGGTCTTCAAAATCTCTGCCCAACCGACTAAAGAAGACAACGGCGTACCAATTTGATGTGCGGTTTCTTTCGCCATTCCTGCCCACAATTTATTCTGCTCGGAAGCTTTCGACGCACTAAAAAAGAAATACGCAACAGCGGCAAACAACACAATAATCAATAATAAAGCAAGCGGATAATATTTGAGTTTGTTTAAAGCTTCTGAATCTCCATAATATAAAACACCTAAATCCACTTTACGTTTCAATTGGTCGTCATAATAAGAAATATTGATCGGTTTATTTTCTTTTGCAAATTGTTCAATTTTTCTTTTCAGATAGAGAGAATCTTTAATTTTTTCTTCGTCCATATTCTGAGCTTCCATTACATTATTAACGGTGACAGAAATTCTAGGATTGGAAAGATTATTACTTATTATTTTAAGAGATAAATTACTTAAATCATCTTTTAAAGAATTTTGTGTTATTTCTGAAACTGCTTCCGCGAAAATTTCCATTTTAGCACGTTCTTCTTGTTTAAATTCTTGAAAGAAGATATACGTATTCCATAAAATACCTGCTACTATGATGAAAGAAACTAAAATTAGTATTCTTCTTATTAGGACTGGTTTATTTTTTAAAATCATAAAAATTCTTTGAAAACACTAATATAAACGAAAAGTTACAGTTTTATTGTTTAAACGAAAAGATGTAAAAAAGAATTGATCATAAGATTGTCTAAAACATACTTACAAACGTCCAGCTAAACTTGATTCAGCTTCTCATTATCAAAGTAGAATTAGGTGCGATTCGGAATGAAACACTACGCTTATGAACAATAATCGACGTTCACAAATTTAAGTTGTGATCTCCGCTTTTTTACACTAATTTTGTCGCACTAAAAATAGTATAATGTTATCGATAGATCCGAAAGAAATTCCTACGGCTAAATTACACGGGTATTTGCTAGGTGCAGTAGCGCCAAGACCAATAGCGTTTGCAAGTACGATTGATGCAGAAGGAAATTCAAACCTATCTCCGTTTAGCTTTTTTAATGTATTTAGTGCCAATCCGCCAATCATGATATTTTCGCCTGCGCGAAGAGTTAAAAATAATACCACAAAACACACACTTGAAAATGCAATTGCAACGAAAGAAGTCGTGATCAATGTGGTAAATTATGATATTGTACAACAAATGTCGCTCAGTAGTACAGAATATGCAGAAGGCGTAAACGAGTTTGAAAAAGCGGGCTTAACAATGCTTGCTTCTGACAAAGTAAAACCGTTTCGAGTTGCTGAATCGCCAGTGCAATTTGAATGCAAAGTGAACGAAGTTGTTTCTTTAGGAAATGAAGGTGGCGCGGGAAACTTAATCATTTGTGAAGTTGTCAAATTACACATTAATGAAGACATTTTAAACGAAAATGGAACGATTGATCATTATAAAATTGACTTAGTTGCCAGAGCAGGCGGAAGTTTTTACAGCAGAGCGCGTGACGGATTTTTTGAAATTCCGAAACCAATTGCTACCTTGGGAATTGGTGTAGATCAAATTCCAGCAAACATTCGCACAAGCAACATACTAACAGGAAACGATCTTGGAATTTTAGGAAACGTAGAACAATTGCCTTCATCTGAAGAAATTCAAGAATTTAAAAATACAACTGAAATTACAATTTCAGAACTACCAGAAACAAATCATAAACTAGCACAAGAATTTCTTGCAAAAGGAGATGTCAAGACTGCTTGGAAAATATTATTAGTAAAATAAACAACATGGAAGTACAAGGAAAAGTAAAAATGATCGGAGAAACTCAAACGTTTGGAAACAATGGGTTTAGAAAGCGTGAAGTTGTCGTAACAACAGAAGAGCAATATCCACAACACATTATGGTGGAATTTGTACAAGACAAAGTAGACTTGTTAAACAACTTTAATGTTGGACAAGCTGTAAAAATCAGTATCAATCTGCGTGGTAGAGAATGGGTAAATCCGCAAGGAGAAACAAAATATTTCAACTCTATTCAAGGTTGGAGAATTGAAATGGCACAACAAGAAAATGCTGGAGCAGCAGGAGGAATGCCGCCAGTTCCACCAGCAGATGCTTTTGAGCCTGCAAGCGATTTCAAAGAAGAAGATCATGACGATTTGCCTTTTTAAGAAAAATCAATAACATATAATTATATACTAGCAAATTGAGTGTGTCACATCGAGCGCAGTCGAGATGCTGTAGCAATACGTAAAACCTCATAGCAATTGTTATGAGGTTTTTTTGTTCTCAAATTTACTCGAAGTGACGTTTTTGTCTTAAGAAAAAGTATTTTTGAATAACGAATAACGAATAACGAATAACGAATCAACAAAAACCAACCATGCAAATTACCAAAGCCATCGAAACCATCTTTAAACGATATTTGCCTTCGCCATTTACCATTGCGGTATTGCTAACGTTGATTACCATTGCATTGGCTACATTTTTCACGAAACCAGTAACAGAAACTACAGCGAGTCATTTTATAGAAGTATTATCATTTTGGGAAGACGGAATTTGGAATTCAGGCTTATTAGTTTTTGCCTATCAAATGATGCTAATTTTAGTCTTAGGACATGTTTTGGTGTTGAGTAAACCTGTCAATTCCATCATTCTAGCAATTACAAAATCGGTAACAAATACAACAAATGCAGTTATTTTAGTCAGCGTAACAACGATGTTAGTAGCTTTTTTTAATTGGGGATTGGGTTTAATTTTCGGCGCAATTCTAGCCAGAAAAGTTGGCGAACACGCACAAAAACATCAAATACCAATCAATTATCCGTTAGTTGGCGCGGCAGGTTATGTTGGTTTAATGGTTTGGCATGGCGGAATTAGCGGTTCGGCACCTTCAAAAGTAGCAGAAGAAGGACATTTATTGGATATGATGAATGGAATTTTGAGTGTAGATATATTTGGAAAAGTTCCCGAAGTCATCACATCAAGTAGTACGATATTCAGTTGGTGGAATTTGTTATTATTCGGAATTTTACTTGTAGTTATTCCGTTTACATTAAGCATACTTTCAAAAAGAGCGAAACCAACAAAACTAAATCTACCAAAGTATAAATTTGACACAAAAAATAAAGAAGACCTAGAAGGCGCAGAAAAACTCGATTATTCTCCTTGGTTTGCTAGTGTATTTGGAATCTTGTTATTAGTGACGTTTTTCATTCAATATTCAGGCAATTTAAGTTCGCTATCAGAAATAAAAATTACACCAAATATGCTGAACTTTTTCATGTTAGGTTTGGCGATTATATTACACGGAAATTTCAAAAGTTTTCTCAATGCTGTGGAAGAAGCTATTAAAGGAACTTCGGGAATATTAATACAATTTCCACTGTATTTTGGAATTATGGGAATCATGAAAAGTTCAGGAATGGTCGGAATGATTTCAGATAGTTTTGTATCGGTTGCCACCGAAACTACCTTGCCAGTATTTACATTTTTCAGCTCAGGATTGGTCAATATTTTTGTGCCAAGTGGCGGCGGACAATGGGCAGTACAAGGTCCAATAGTCATAGAATCTGCACTAAAATTAGGCGTTCCGTTACCAAAAGCAATTATGGCGTTGGCGTACGGAGATCAAATTACCAATATGTTACAACCATTTTGGGCATTGCCACTATTAGCAATTACAAAATTGAAAGCAAAAGAAATATTACCGTATACTATAATTTTAATGTTGGTTGGTTCGGCAGTATACATTTTAGGATTATTATTGCTATAAAAAAATAAAAGACAACTGTATTTTACATGTATTTATTAACAGATGAAATAGCGTTTCCACCAATTGAAGAAACTTCCCCAGAAGGAATTTTAGCATTTGGTGGCGATTTGAAACCTGAACGTTTATTGCTAGCATACAAAAACGGAATTTTCCCTTGGTATAGTCATGATGAACCAATTATTTGGTGGTCGCCAGATCCGCGAATGATATTGTTTCCAGAAGATTTAAAAGTATCCAAAAGCATGAAACAATTGTTGCGACGGGAAACTTTTAAAGTAACTTACAATACAGCTTTTGAACGTGTCATACAAGCATGCGCAATCATTCAACGACCAGGACAAGACGACACTTGGATTACTACTGAAATGGAAGAAGCGTACATACAACTTCATAAAATGGGTTATGCAACTTCCGTTGAGGTTTGGCGTGACGAAAAATTAGTTGGCGGCGTTTATGGAATCGATTTAGGACATGTTTTTTGTGGCGAAAGTATGTTTAGTTTAGAAAGTAATGCGAGTAAATATGGTTTCATTCACTTAGTTGAAAAATTGAAAACAACTGGTTGTCAACTCATCGATTGTCAGATGCACACCAATCACTTAGCAAGTTTGGGCGCGTATGAAGTTCCACGAGAAGTGTTTTTATCGTATTTGTGATTTTGGATTAAAAGATTGAATGACTGAAGAATTAAAGCATTGAAAAACGCTTAATTACATCTTTTTCACTTCTTCATACCGAAAACAATCCGTCGTGTGATCGTTTA
This sequence comes from Kordia antarctica, assembly GCF_009901525.1. Lineage (NCBI taxonomy): Bacteria > Pseudomonadati > Bacteroidota > Flavobacteriia > Flavobacteriales > Flavobacteriaceae > Kordia > Kordia antarctica. The sequence continues at coordinate 2,965,325 of NZ_CP019288.1, read as the reverse complement.
CCATTCCTGTAGCTTGCATGTGCGCGTACACTACTGTAGAACCAATAAATTTAAACCCTTTTTTCTTTAAATCTTTGCTTAAAGCATCTGATAATTCTGTAGTTGCAGGAACATCTTCGTTCTTTTTAAAAGCATTCTGAATCGGTTTTCCGTTGGTAAATTCCCAGATATAGTTGGAAAAACTACCAAATTCTTCTTGCACTTTCATAAACATTTGTGCATTAGAAATAGTTGCTTTTATTTTAAGTTTATTTCGAATAATGCCAGCATCTTCAAGTAAACTATTGTATTTATCTTCTCCGTATTGCGCGATTTTTTTATAATCAAAATTATCAAATGCTTTTCGGAAATTTTCTCGCTTCCGCAGAATGGTAATCCAACTCAAACCTGCTTGAAACGTCTCTAAAATTAAAAACTCAAACAAGGTATCATCATTATAAATTGGTTTTCCCCATTCTTCATCGTGATATGCAATATATAAAGGATCATTTCCGCACCAAGTACATCTTTTTTTATCTAAAAAATCCATGGTTTTTCGTTTTTAATTAGTTCATGACAAAAATCATATCCTAGTTTTTTGTCGTTTTGTAAATTTACAAAGCTAAAGACAAATGACAAAGTAAGCCATCAAAATTCGCATTCGTAAGGTTTTTATAAAACTACGACTGAATTTTTGTAAAAATTAAAGAAATGACAATAACAGATACAACATTAAAAAATATCATTGACGAAAGTCTAACGAAAGCAATTTCATATCAAGAATATAGAACCTTAGTTCAGAATTTAGTCGCTGATGGAAAATCAACAGGCGAAGAGCAAACAGAAGATTTGTCTAATTATTCTATGTTGAATGATAGACGTATGAAGCGATTGGATAAAACAACAAAATTAACCGAAGAAGCAATAGCAAAAATTAAATCGTATCATGGCGATGTAACATGGTTGGTATTGACAGAAAGTTGGTGTGGCGATGCTGCGCAAACAATGCCAGTAATTAATAAAGTTGCCGAATTGAGCAATAATATTACATTAAAAGTAGTGTTGAGAGATGAAAATGAAGCGTTAATGAACGAGTTTTTAACCAATGGAGGAAAATCGATTCCGAAGTTAATTGCTATTGATAATACTTCAGGAAACGTGATTGGAGATTGGGGACCGAGACCTACAAAAGCAACGAAACTCGTAAACGATTACAAAGCCGAACACGGAACATTAACACCAGAATTTAAGGAAGATTTACAAGTTTGGTATAATAAAGATAAAGGACAAAATACAGTTGATGATTTGTTGAAATTAATTTGATTGAAAGATTAAATAATTTAAACATTAAAAAAATTAAGGATTGAAGTATTGAAAAATGGTTTGATCCTTTTTTGGTTTCAAAGTAGATTTCGATACAAATTTGCTTTGCAAATTCACTCAATCTGACGTTCTGCTGAACGAAGTGTGATTCAGTTCACATAAAGAGAAGCCAAAAGAGACTAATCTCAATACTAATATCTGAATTCTCACAACTAATTTCCCCTCAAACTATCACCAAAAAAATCAGGTGTAATTGCGTTTTCAACATCAAAATCACCAATTTTTGTACGACGCAACGCAGAAAGATGCGCGCCAGAATTTAAGGCTTTTCCAAAATCGTAGGCAAGCGAACGAATGTACGTTCCTTTACTACAAACTACTTTGAAATCAACTTCTGGAAGTGCAATTCGGGTAATTTCAAATTCATGAATAAAAACTTTTCGAGAATCAATTTCAACAACTTCGCCAGCTCTTGCCAATTTATACGAGCGTTGTCCATCTACTTTTAATGCAGAAAATACAGGCGGCACTTGATCTATTTCACCAAAAAAATCTAAATTAGTGATGTAAATCATTCGTTCCGTAATATGATCTGTCGGGAATGTTTCATCAATTTCCGTTTCTAAATCATACGAAGACGTTGTGCTTCCGAGTGTAAAAGTTCCTGTGTATTCTTTTTTTTGACCTTGAAAGTTCGTGATTTTCTTTGTGTCTTTTCCAATGCAAACTACTAATAATCCAGTTGCTAATGGATCTAACGTTCCTGCATGACCAACTTTTAATTTTCGTAAATTGAAGCGTGATTTGAGCGCTAATTTTATTTTATTTACCGCTTGAAACGAAGACCATGTTAGCGGTTTATCTATCAATAAAGTTTCTCCTGCTAAATATTCTTCGACTGTTTTCATTGTAGAAAATTTTGGTATCCTACAAATCCAATTGCAATCAATCCAACCAATAAACAATAGATGGAGAAATAGATAAGTTTACTTTTCTTTACAAGATTTATCATCCAAGTACACGCAAATAATCCAGCGATAAACGCGGCTAGAAATCCTGCTGAAAGTGGAATGATCTGAGTACTTTCTAACGAAAGTTCACCGTCATAAATATCTTTAGCAATTTTTCCAAAAATTAACGGAACTACCATTAAGAATGAAAAACGTGCTGCTTTTGTTTTATCATTTCCAAGCAAAACCGAAGTAGAAATCGTTGCGCCCGAACGCGAAATACCAGGCAACATGGCAATTGCTTGTGCAATTCCGATGATAACGGCATTTGAATAACTGACTTTTTTAATGGTATTTTTGGCTTTATCGGCAAAGTAGAGTAAGATAGCCGTGACAATTAACATGCAACCAACTAATAGAATGTTTCCTTTGAATAAAGCTTCGAGTTGTTCTTCGAAATAAACACCAACAATTGCTGCAGGAATCATAGAAATAATGACTTTTACAGCAAATTTAGATTCTTCATTCCATTGAAACTGAAAAATTCCTTTGAGTAATTCTAAAATATCTTTTCTGAAAATTACAATCGTACTCAATGCGGTTGCAAAGTGTACAACGACAGTAAATAAGATGTTTTCTTCGGGTTCAACACCTAAAATGGCTTTTCCCAATTCAATGTGTCCGCTAGAAGAAACTGGTAGAAACTCCGTTAATCCTTGAATAATTCCAAGGATAATTGCATTAATTGTGTCCATGAATTAGGAATCTGGATTCAATAATATTGCGTAAATCTCAATGGCAAATCCTGCGATTACTAACATTGGTGCAATATGGATTCTTTGAGCATTGAAAATAGCTTCGTTAAAAACGTTTGGATCATCGCTTCCGCCACCAGACATTAGGATAAAACCTAATGCAATAACAGCCAATCCGATAATCATAAAGAGATAGTTTTTCTTTCCGAAAACAAATCCTGGTTGTGATTGCGGAGTATTTTTTGGAGCAGTTTTAGTGCTTTCTGACTTCTTATTTTTCATGTACGCTCAAATTTTCAATTCCCAACCGAAACATATCATTATCAAAAAAAAGCTTTTTAAAACTCACTGTAAACAATGGTTGTACCTTTTTCCATTCTTGAAATATGCGGAACAATTCCGTCAGGATTGACGATTGTCCATCGGTTTGGGCAGTACAAAGTAACGGTTTTATTTAAAACTTTTGAAGTTAATTGTTCTAAATTTACGCCTTTCTCTGAGCTGCGATTGATGTAGTAATAATGACTGTCGTTTTCCAATCGAATTTGAATATCATTTGATGTTCCTTTTTCAATGGAAACTATTTTGCCAGAAATCAATACGCAATCATCCGAATTTACCGTAGTTACTGGTTTGAAAGAGTATGCTAAAAATACAACTAATGCGATACCGAAAAATATAAATGTGAATCTTTTCATGATCTATAATTTTTAAAAATTAAAATGCCTACTTGGTCATGTAAATATTTTTATCATAAATTTTGGTTTGCTTAGTTGGTATAAAGATAACTCAATAAACTCCTAATTATTTTATAATGAAAGGTTAAAGGCTGTTAATGTTTGGAAGTCAATTTTGTGTTTTTAGCGTATTAATTGCCTTTTTTTTAATTTCTTGTTGAATATTTCTCGCGCTCGCAGGCAGAATCTATACTTATTTCGTTGAACCTTCAAGCAGTTCTTGAAGCTCATTATGAAGTTTTGAATCAATAATATCAGTAAGTGTTTCTGTTTGAAAATTATATTTTTTTAATATTGAAGGTTCACGATATTCTTCATATTTCCCATTACCATTTTTATCAATTCCAAAGCTAATTATCAATTCTTTGCTATTGTTTATAAATTTGTAATCTGCAACGGGCAATTCACCATTTCCAACTTTTTGAAGTTTCTTAGTATTGAAAGAATAGATATACAACGAGGTAAAATCGACTAAATTAATTACACCATCTTTAAAAGTATCTTTCGATGCTACTTTGCACAATAAAAAAATATCATCCTCAAAATAGACCGTTCGGATATTATTAAAATTTACACGCTCTGTGAACAATTTTTGAGTGTTTCCGGTTTTTTCATCAAGCACTAAAATATTATTGTAATTTCCGTAATAGCTTTTAGAATATCTCAGATCGGTCTTTTCTTTATATGAATCCGCTGAATACATATTTAGCAAACCTGAATTCAAATCTTCTTGTTCTTCCAGAGATTTCTGCGAAACAGGAATAATATACAATTGCTGTAACGTGTCAACTAATCTTGGTGTCTCATATGAAATAACTTGCTCGCGTTTGTTTTCTTTCTGTAATTCTTCAATCTTTTCTTCGGATAAAATTCCATCATCTTGCGAGTCATAATGGGAATATCTTTGGCTTTCCATAATTAACATAGAAATAAATCCGATGAGTAGAACGATTAAAAATATGACCGTTAATGTTCCCAAAACAGCTAATAATTTCTGATTGTATTTTTTAAGTTTTTCCATAGTTGATAATTTAAGAACTTCCATAATTTTCGTTAAAGCGAACCAATAGGATCAATCAATGAAATAATGAAAAATAGATTAATTAAAATAGCTTTCATTACACTTATTTTATGCGTTTCCCTTGTGTTGTAAACGAAAGTCCTTGTTGTCCCATCGTAGAATTCATAACGCCTTCAAACAGCGGTTCGGAACAACCATTTGGTGTTTTCCATTCAAAAATAAAATTAGAACCTGTACCGCCTGAAATATCTTTTTCGTCAATAATAATTTCGGCAGTTTCTAGTGGAGCTAAAAAAATAGGTTTGTCAAAATACGTACGAACTAAAACTCCATGTGTATCGTAATACCTAGCTTTTAAAACATATATAGTGTCTTCATCACTTGTATTTCGCAAACTAACCATGGCAGTTAAATTGTGTTTTTTATGTTCAGATAAACTATAAATTTGTGCATAAATAGAAAGATAGGTTTTGCCATATGCAAGCGAATCTTTATTGCTAATATCGATCATTCTCTTAGACCAATTTTCAGGATGAATCGAGCTAATTTCGTCGTTATCTTTACAACTCACGAGTAAAATTGCACTAAAAAAAATGAATAAAAATGACTTCATGTATTGTGTATTTTGATGATTCAAATAATTACAACGAAAGATAGTTATAAAATTTATGCTTCAATAGTTTGGCTAGATGTTTTCAATTAAATTATATTTTCCAACAAGTCTATACTTCGACTCCGCTCAGCATACAATGTCTAAGAAGTCTAAGTACGTCTAAAAATCTAAGCAAGTCTAATAATACAATTGATCTGTTCGTAAATTCAAGAAACGTTGCGTAGCAAAGAAACTACTCAGTAATGTAATCAAAACGCCAATCACCAAAATTCCTCCAAATACAGAGCCAATCAATACTTTATCGCTTGTCAATTGTAATTCTGGCACTGATTTATTAGCATAATACAATGCGCCAGCCATTCCTGCCAAAGCTAGAATTGCAGCAATAACGCCCATTTTTACACTATTCCAAATAAAAGGCTTGCGAATAAAACCTTTGGTGGCACCAACCATTTGCATGGTTTTAATCGTAAAACGTTTTGCATATACCGAAAGACGAATAGAACTATTAATCAACAACGCGGCAACAAACGCAAAGAAAATACAGGTTATCAAAATTCCGAGTCCAATCTTTTTAATATTTGCATTTAACTTGGAAACTAACGGTTTGTCAAACGAAACTTCTTCCACAAAATTCTTTTCAGAAATCTCAGCGGCAATTTCTTCTAGCTTTTCAGCGGAAACAAATTGTGCAAGTACATAGACATCTAACGAATTTAACAATGGATTTTCGCCTAAATATTCAACAAAATCTTCGCCAATAGTTTCGGTTAAATTTGCCGCAGCGGTTTCTTTTGAAACAAATTCGGCAGACTTTGTATATTCTGCCAACGCTAATGTTTTCTGTAACTGTTTAATCTCTACATCTTTTGCGCTATCTTTCAAATAAACAGTCAAAGCGATTTTTTCTTTATAATAATCAGCAACTTTTTTCGTATTCAACACTAACAAACCGAGCATTCCTAATAAAAAAAGTACAAGCGTAGTACTTAGTACAACCGAGAAATACGAAGAAATCAATCGTTTTTTTTGATACTTTTCAAAAGAAGAACCCATAAATAGTGCGTTAGATGTGTAAAAGTAGAAATTTTAAATACAAAAGCGTTTATAAGTTTAAAAAGTTTATCAGTTTAATGGTTATAGGTTTTGAAATTATAAATGTTGAATGCTAAATTATAAATCAAAAATTACTTTCGAACAAACGAACAAACGAACAAACGAATAAACGAATAAACGAATTATTGAAATTAAAAATGCAAAACTCAAAATATAAAATATAAAAGTGTTTCTTTCCGACAACCAAATCAACGAAACAACAAAAAAACGAACAACCAAACAACCAAAAGAATCTTTTGCCATTCATACAATAACCGTTAAATTTGCGCTTCTTTAAAAATCATCAAAATGAAGTACAATTTCAACGAAATTGAAGCCAAGTGGCAAAAAATTTGGAAAGAACGAGGAACTTTTCATGCTGAAAATCAATCCGACAAACCAAAATATTACGTACTCGACATGTTTCCATATCCGTCAGGAGCTGGATTGCACGTTGGTCATCCGCTAGGTTATATTGCTTCAGACATTTACGCGCGTTACAAGCGTCACAAAGGTTTCAATGTATTGCATCCGCAAGGTTATGACAGTTTCGGATTGCCTGCTGAGCAATATGCAATTCAAACTGGTCAGCATCCAGCAATTACGACTAAAACGAACATTGCACGCTATCGTGAGCAATTGGATAAAATTGGTTTCTCATTCGATTGGAGCCGAGAAGTTCGCACCTCAGATCCTGCGTATTACAAATGGACGCAATGGATTTTTATCGAACTTTTCAATTCATGGTACAATATAGAAACTGACAAAGCGGAACATATTGATACGCTTATTGCGAAATTTTCCGAAGCCGGAAATGTCGAAGTAAAAGCAATCTGTGATGATGAAATTGCTATTTTCGCTGCCGCAGAATGGACTCAGTATGATTCAAAAACACAACAAGAAATACTATTAAAATATAGACTCACCTATTTAGCAGAAACGGAAGTAAATTGGTGTCCAGGATTAGGAACAGTTTTAGCAAATGATGAAATTGTAAACGGCGTTTCAGAACGTGGCGGACATACAGTTATTCGTAAAAAAATGACACAATGGAGCATGCGAATCTCTGCGTATGCACAACGTTTATTAGACGGTTTGAATACAATTGACTGGCCACAACCATTAAAAGACTCACAAACCAATTGGATTGGTCGCTCACAAGGTGCAATGGTTTCGTTTAAAGTTGACGAACACGACGCAAAAATTGACGTTTTCACCACACGACCAGATACAATTTTCGGAGTAAGTTTCATGACGCTTGCGCCAGAACACGAATTAGTTGCAAAAATTACCACTGCCGATCAAAAAGAAGCAGTTGAAAATTATAGAGCTGCAACTTCAAAACGAAGTGAACGCGAACGAATGGCAGATGTAAAAACCATTTCTGGAGTATTTACAGGAGCTTTTGCGTTGCATCCTTTTACAGGAGAAAAAGTACAAATCTGGATTGGCGATTACGTATTGGCAAACTACGGAACAGGCGCAGTAATGGCAGTTCCGTGTGGCGATCAACGTGATTATGACTTTGCAAATCATTTTGGGTTAGAAATTCCAAATATCTTTGAAAACGTTGACATTTCAGAAGAAGCACACGCAGGAAAAGAAGGAACTAAAATTGCAAACTCTGATTTCTTAAATGGTTTATCGTATAAAAAAGCGATGAAAACTGTCATTTATGAAATGGAAAAACGTGGTTTTGGAAAAGGAAAAATTAACTATCGTTTGCGCGATGCGGTTTTCTCGCGTCAGCGTTATTGGGGCGAACCATTTCCAGTGTATTACGTAAATGGAATGCCGCAAATGATTGATGTACAGCATTTACCAATTGCATTGCCAGAAGTGGAGAAATACTTACCAACCGAAACTGGCGAACCGCCATTAGGAAATGCTGAGGTTTGGGCTTGGGACACGAATACAAATACGGTGGTTTCTAATGAAAAACTTGTCACTTCGAGCGCAGTCGAGAAGCAAGACAACGGAATCTATCCGCTAGAACTCAACACAATGCCAGGTTGGGCAGGAAGTTCATGGTATTTCTTCCGTTATATGGAAAAAGCATTGCGAGAAGATGATTTTGCAAGCAAAGAAGCGTTGAACTATTGGGAAAATGTAGATTTATACATTGGCGGAAGCGAACACGCAACAGGACATTTACTATATGCGCGTTTTTGGACAAAATTCTTAAAAGATAGAGGTTTTGTTGGTGTTGATGAACCGTTTGAAAAGTTGATTAACCAAGGAATGATTTTGGGAACTAGTGCTTTTGTGTATAAACCTTCATCTATATCTTATGAGCAAGGAGAATATGATAAAAAGAAGACTCCTGAACTTTTTGTTTCATCGGACTTGGTAGAAAAAGTAAAAAAGAGGTTTGAAACTTCTGGAGTTAAAGAATATGAAGAGGCGTATTCTTTTTATCTTAAAAAAATTAAAAAATTAGAAAAAAATTATAATTTAACTAGAATAAGTGCAGATTTCATTAAGCATCATGCCGATGTAACTTTTGTAAATGCTTCAGATGAATTGGATATTGAAGCCTTCAAAAATTGGCGTGCTGATTTTAAAGATGCTGAATTCATTTGCGAAGAAGATGGAACTTTTCAGGTTTCTCGAGAAGTCGAAAAGATGTCGAAATCGAAATACAATGTCGTAAATCCTGATGAGATTTGTGAAGCGTATGGTGCCGATAGTTTGCGTTTGTTTGAAATGTTTTTAGGACCTTTAGAGCAAGCAAAACCTTGGAATACCGCAGGAATTTCAGGAGTTTTTAGTTTCTTAAAAAAATTATGGAAATTATATATTGCAGACAGTGGACCAAATGTAACAGAAACTGCACCGACAAAAGACAACTTGAAAACGTTGCACAAAACGATTAAAAAGGTAGAAGAAGACATTGAAAACTTCTCGTTCAATACATCGGTTAGTACGTTTATGATTTGTGTAAACGAATTGATACAACAAAAATGCACAAGTAGAGAAATATTTGAACCGTTAACCATTTTAATTTCTCCGTATGCACCACATATTGCGGAAGAATTATGGTTTCGTTTAGGAAATGAAGGCTCTATCTCACAAGTACCTTTTCCAATTTTTGAAGCAAGACATTTGGTAGAAAGTTCAAAGGAATATCCAGTTTCGTTTAACGGAAAAATGCGCTTTAAAAAGGAATTACCACTTGATTTATCGAAAGAAGAAATTGAAAGAATTATTCTAGAAGATGAGCGCACGAAAACACAACTAGATGGCAGAACTCCTAAAAAAGTAATTGTAGTTCCAGGAAAAATCATTAATATCGTAGGGTAGAGTTGAAAGTGAAAAGTTATAAGTTAAAAGTGAAAAGTGAAAAGTTGAAAGTGAAGTGAGCACGGAGTTTCTTTTTCCGCAGTGTAGTATTCATTTTTCGTTAAGAATTTTTGAAGCCTTGGAAAAAATTTAGAAAAATGAATGCGGTTTTAGTTTTTCAGAGAAAAAACTAAAAACACCTCTGGAAAAACGCATTTTCTTTTGTTTCTTTTCTTTGTGCGAGCAAAGAAATAGAAAATTAAAAACGATCAATCTAAGTAGAATTATAGTCGCTCGCTTGACTTTACATCACAATAAAATTATATAAATGAAAAAAATAGTCTTTATACTAGCAATTATTTGTATGTCTTCGTGCTTGGCGCAAAAGAAACAAGTAAAAGAACGTGCAGGAAAAAATGCGGAAGACAAAGCGTTTCCTAAAAATTATGCGTTTCCAAAAGAATATGTTGGTACGTATGCAGGAAACCTAAACATAGCAGATGCTTCAGGTGTATTGCAAAATATTCCAATGGAATTAATCATCAAGCCAACGGAAGATCCTAAAAAGTTTTCATACACATTAGCATATATCATTAGTAAAAAACGTGATGAACGCAATTATACGCTAATTGTAGTTGATCCTGAGAAAGGGTTTTATGATTTAGATGAAAATAATGGTGTTGTGTTAAGAGCTAATTACATGCGACAAACCTTATTTAGTACGTTTGAAGTAAATAATAGAATCTTAAATAGTAGCGTAGAATTTAAAAATGATGGACGCGTATTTTTTAATATTATCGTTACAGAAAAAGGCGATCCAAGAAAAACTGGTGATGACAAAACCGTTGTGACAAGTTATCATGCAATCGTAATTCAGAAAGCAGCATTACGAAAAGTAGATCGTGATTAGTATGTTTTCTGTATTCAAATGATAAAAAGATGAACTCATATGCATACAAACCTCGCTAATTTGGCGAGGTTTTTGTATTTTAGAACACATACAAATAAAAATAAATTATGTTTTCAAGTGGATATATGCTCTTAGTGGGCGCAATAATGTTGATTAGTATGTTTGTGAGTTCGAAACTCAAAAGCAAATTTGCGCATTACTCTAAATTACAATTACGCAACGGAATGAGCGGAGAAGAAATCGCGAAAAAGATGCTTTCAGATCACGGAATCAGCGATGTAAAAGTGATCTCAACGCCAGGAATGTTAACCGATCATTACAATCCTCAGAAAAAAACGGTCAACTTAAGTGAAGGTGTTTTTAATCAACGAAATGCAGCAGCAGCAGCAGTTGCCGCACACGAAGTTGGACACGCTGTACAACATGCAAAAGGCTATAAATGGTTGAAAATGCGCTCGAACTTGGTGCCTTTGGTAAGTATTGCTTCTAAATTTTCGCAATGGGTTATTTTTGGTGGAATTGCGTTAATGACAATGCAAGGTTTAGGAGTTGGAAGAACGGTTTTAATTGCAGGATTAATCATGTTTGCGGCTGGAACATTGTTCAGTTTTATAACACTTCCTGTGGAATATGACGCAAGTAACAGAGCCTTGAAATGGCTGAAAAACAAAAATATGGTAACGCAAGAAGAATTTGCAGGCGCGCAAGATGCTTTAAAATGGGCAGCACGAACGTATGTAGTTGCCGCCCTTGGTTCATTAGCGACTTTATTATACTTTATGAAATATCTTAATAGGAGATAAAATATATGAAACGTCATTACGAGAAATTTTAATTTCGAAGTAATCTGTTCATAAAATAGCAGATTGCTTCATTTCACTCAATCTGACGAGTTTGGTTTTCAAAACACGTTAGATTTATTCAACAACAACAGGCATGAATTGGTTTCTAGGCTTACTTTTAGTACTTGTTTTGATCTATTTATATAGACACAATGCAAAGAAAAAAGCATTGAAAAAGCTCAAAAATAGCTTGCTCGAAAATTGGGGAAAGAAACCAGCAGAAAAACGTTTCGATTTTACTATAATTGGCAACTATTTTTTAAACAATAGAAATAGAGAAAAAGCATTTCATATCATTTCTGAAAAAACTCAAATTGATTTAGATCTTCATGAACTCTTCAAAAATATAGACAGTACGTGTTCCAAAATTGGACAACAATATTTATACTTCAAATTACGGACTGTTCAGTCCATAGAAAAACTATTAAAATTTGACAGTTTAACACAGCTTTTTCTGCAACATAAAACGTTGCGGATCAATTGTCAACTCCTATTATCGCAACTAAATACAAATAGTGCGTACGATTTGGAGAAGTTGATTCATGGCAAACAAGTCAAGAAATCCAACATACTTTGGCTTGTATATAGTTTAAATATTGCAACTATTTTATTTTTCTGTTTAGGTTTTTACAATTCAATTTTCTTCTTTTTTATAGTGCCTATTTATCTTGTAAATATGTTTCTGCATGTAAAAAACAAGAAGAATGTCAGTTATTATTTGAGCGGTGTAAAACAACTTTCAAAAGCTTCTAGGGTTGCGAAAGAACTCTCCGAATTCAAAGAAATAAAACAACAGTATGGCACGTTTCCATTTCTAAAAAAGATAGATGCAATTAAATTAAAAACTGAATTTTTAGGGTTTGAAACTACGTTGTTAACCAATGAATATTTTCTAGCAATTTGGATGCTGATAGAATTGGTAAAAGTGCTTTTCAATATAGAATATATCATATTTAATAGTTTTATTGAAGGCGTAACGAAAGAAAAAGATAGTATAGAAGAATTGTTTGTTTTTATTGGAGAAATAGATGCAGCAATCGCGACAGCTTCTTTGAAATCGCGCGATATAGAAACGTGTACGCCAGTATTTACCAACGAAAAGCAAATTTCGGCGGAAGCCATTTCACATCCATTAGTAGAAGATTGCATTTCGAATAATTTACATATTCAGGACAAAAACGTTTTAATTACAGGCTCAAATATGTCTGGAAAAACGACGTTTATTCGCGCAATTGCAATCAATAGTTTAGTAGCGCAAACCTTGAATGTGTGTTTTGCGAAAGCATACAAAGCACCATTTTTCAAGCTATATTCTTCCATTCGTATTGCTGATGATGTCTTAAAAAGCACGAGTTATTATTTGGAAGAAGTAGTAGCTGTCAAGGAATTAATTAATGCTTCCGCAGCTAAAGAACCTTGTTTATTTATTTTGGATGAACTGTTTAAAGGCACAAATACAATAGAACGTATTTCTGGCGGAAAAGGCATTTTGACTTATTTAGGAAAACAAAATAATATGGTGTTCGTGTCTACGCACGATATAGAACTCACCGAATTATTGCAAGCTGAAAGTTATGAGTTATATCACTTTAGTGAAACGATTGCAAATGAAGTTTTAGTGTTTGATCATAAAATAAAAGCTGGAAAGCTGAAAACGCAAAATGCCATCAAAATTTTAGAATTATACGAATATCCTGAAGAAATTATTTTGGATGCTAAAAAAACTAAAAGAGATTATTTTTAATAAAAAAAGAACAATTTTCGTCAAGCTGAACTTGATTCAGCTTCACAGAATCATTGTAATATAATGATGTGCGATCCTGAATCAAGTTCAGGATGACGTTTTAATTTTTTCACAAACAAAGTGCATTGAGCGGCGTCGAAATGCTACACTTCAATCTGTCGATCAATTTGTTGGTTTAACGAAATAAATGTTTCTGTTCGTGAAACACCTTTAATAGCTTGTACTTTATGATTTAAAATATGCATTAAATGTTCGTTGTCTTTACACAAAATTTTAATGAGAAGCGACCAATTTCCCGTTGTATAATGACTTTCCATCACTTCAGGAATTTGCTCCAATGCTTTTACAGCATCAGGATTTCGAATCGCTTTATCTAAATGAACACCTATAAACGCCATTGTTTTATAACCCAATATTTTCGGATTGATGACAAATTTTGAACCTACAATTAATTTTGAATCTTCTAATTTCCGAAGCCGTTGATGTATGGCTGCGCCAGAAATACCAATAGTTCGTGCAATGCTTAAAATTGGCGTTCGTGCATCTTTCATCAACGCGCGAAGAATTTCTTTATCAATTCCGTCAATTTCTATTTGGTCATTAATCACTTTCATAAAATCTATGTATTTGTATATCCGCTACGTCACCCTGAACTTGATTCAGGGTCTCATTATATACTCTTGACTATAAATAATGTGTGATTCTGAATCAAGTTCAGAATGACGCACTCTAACGCTTTATGGAGATACAGTTATTTAATAAATGAAAGCCAAAATTAAGATATTTGTTTCAATTTTTAATCAAAAAGCAACTATTAAAATATAATTGATAGTTTTAGTGAAGATATACTTCGGAATTGAAATACATTGAAATCAACAATTAGTACCAAGCGATTTTGATACGTCTTTGCGAGAACTTGTAAAAGTTCGTGGCAATCTGTTTATTGAAGAGCAGATTGCTTCACTATCGTTCGCAATGACGGAATGAAATAACAATTTTACTTCGTAAAACCACTCGATCTGACGACGCTGAGTTTATAACTAATGTAAGTTAACAATCAACAATCGTACATCAAAAGTATCCTTACATATTAGAAGGATCATACCCAAAATACGGAACTTCTTCTTCGTTAAAAGTAATCCCAAATTCTTTTAATTCTTTTAGAATAGGCGCATAAACTTCTTTCGTAATTGGCAATTGAACTCCTGGCGTTTTAATTTCGCCATTCAAAATTTTCAAGGCAGCAATTGCAACAGGTAATCCAACGGTTTTTGCCATTGCAGTGTAGGTTTGATCTTCACCAAGAATCACCATTTTTGACTCAATTTGATGTTTTTCACCATCTTTTTCGTAGCCAAATTTATGATACATTACAAGCATATCTTTGTCTTCTGGCGCAAGCGTCCAACTATCCATCAATATTTTTTGAAGAATTTGTGCTGGCGTTGCATTTTCTAAACCAACCATTTTCTTCGGATTAAAAACGTCTAATTCTAACAGTTTTTCCCAAAGTGTATCATCTTGATCTATTTTTAAATTGTGGCGCATTTTCAATTCTACAGAATCTGTTGGGCTGTACGGTAAAAACGAATTTACAAAGTCGCGGTAACTCATTTCGGCAGAGTTTTCAATCGTATAACTATCGTCTGTCATTCCTAAAATCACAAACATTTGCCAAGCTCTAGAAAACCCAACTCTTCTAATTGTTCCTCTATATAAGGTCAGAATATCGTCCAATCCGTAAACGCTTCTGTATTTTAACGAATCGCGATTTGCATACGCTTCAAACTTTCCGAAGCCTTCTACTTTTAAAAATTCAGTTCTGCGGTACAATCTGTGATACGGAATGTATTTATAAGTTCCTTCTTGAATAAACTTTGCAGTTCCACCTTGTCCAGCTAATACAACGTTTCTAGGATTCCATGTGAATTTATAATTCCATAAATTGGTATCACTTTCTGGAGCGACTAATCCGCCAGTAAACGATTCAAAAAGGATAATTTTTCCGCCATCTTCGCGAATGCGATCAATTACTTCCATCGCACTCATGTGATCGATTCCTGGATCAACTCCAACTTCGTTCATAAAAACGAGTCCTTTCGCTTTTGCGGCTTCGTCTAGTGCTTGCATTTCTGGACTGATGTAGGAAGCAGTCACCATGTTTTTTCCAAAATGCACACAATCTTTTGCGACTTCAACATGAAAACGCGCTGGAAGCATTGAAATTACGATGGACGCTTTTTCAATGGCAGCTTTTCTGCTTTCTTCATTAAAAACATCTAATAAAACGGCAGAAGCATTCGGATGATTTCCGACGAGCTTTTGAGCATTTTCAAGGTTGATGTCTCCAACAGTTATATGTAAATTTTCGGTCTGACTTTTATCTAAAAAATATTTGATGAGATAGGAAGCAGATTTTCCTGCTCCAATAATTAAAATGTTTCGCATAAGTGAGTTTTGTTGCGTAATTTTGTAAAAAGACAAATATAACACGAATGTAGCAAATTGTTACATTTATAAATATAACTTCACTGCTTTATGAGAAAAAAAATTCTAATCACAGGCGCAATTCTAGGTTGTTTGGTAGTAATTTTGGGAGCATTTGGCGCACACGCACTCAAAAAGATACTTACAGTTGATCAAATTAGTTCTTTTGAAACTGGTGTTCGGTACCAAATGTATCATGCATTATTATTGCTGTTTGTAGGTGCTACTGCGTTTATTTCGCCTAAAGCGCAAAAACTAATGTATGTTTTTGTTTTATGGGGAATCGTTTTGTTTTCAGGTTCCATCTATTTATTAGCTACAAATGATGTTACTCCTTTCAATTTTAAAGTAATTGGCTTCATTACACCAATCGGAGGAACTTTATTAATCATTGGATGGATTATTCTTATCGTGAGTTTTTTTAAGCTGAAAATGGATAAAACGACCTAAAAATGCAGTATTTCCAAAAATGGAGATACTTTTTTAAATTAAAGTGGATTAAATTGCTTGAAAATGCGCTATCTATAAAAATATTTATACTTTTGTGCTTTACAAAAAACACAACAAAGAGTTAAAAGTTATGACAAATAACACCTTCTCAACGAAAACGATTTCGTTAAATCAATATGGAATCAAAGATGCCAAAGTGCATTATCAACTTTCCTCAGATCAACTTCATGAAGAAACTATAAACAAGAAACAGGGAATTGAAACTTCTTTAGGAGCTATTACTGTGAATACAGGAGAGTTTACTGGAAGATCGCCTAAAGATCGATTTATAGTTAAAGATAGCATTACAGAAGACAAAGTTTGGTGGGGAGACATCAACATTCCTTTTGAACCTGCAGCTTTTGATGCTTTGTATGATAAAGTAGTTGATTATTTATCAGAAAAAGAAATATATGTGCGTGATGCGTATGCGTGTGCAGATAAAAATTATAAGCTAAACATTCGTGTAATCAATGAATATCCTTGGAGCAATATGTTTGCTTACAACATGTTTTTACGTCCTACGGAAGCAGAATTGGATGGTTTTGAAGAAGAATGGTTAGTGGTAAACGCGCCAGGATTTATGGCAAACCCTGAAGTTGACGGAACGCGTCAGCATAATTTTGCTATTTTGAACTTTGAAAAGAAAATCGCTTTAATCGGCGGAACAGGATATACAGGAGAAATCAAAAAAGGAATCTTCTCTGCGTTGAACTTTGTGCTGCCAGTATTCAAAAACACATTGCCTATGCATTGTAGCGCGAATGTTGGTAAAGATGGAGATACTGCTATCTTTTTTGGATTATCAGGAACAGGAAAAACAACGTTGTCAGCAGATCCAGAACGTAAGTTAATTGGTGATGATGAACACGGTTGGACAAACGAAAATACAGTATTCAATTTTGAAGGTGGTTGTTATGCAAAAGTGATCGATCTAAGTGAAGATAAAGAACCAGAAATTTATCATGCTATTAAAAAAGGAGCAATTCTTGAAAATGTGGTGTTGGATGAAAACAAAAATGTAGATTTCGCTGATACGTCTATCACACAAAATACACGTGTAAGTTATCCAATTTATCATATTGACAATATTCAAGTGCCATCTATCGGGAAAAATCCTAAGAATATATTTTTCCTAACGGCGGATGCATTTGGTGTGTTGCCTCCAATTTCAAAATTAACGCCAGGACAAGCGGCATATCATTTTATTTCAGGATATACGGCTAAAGTTGCAGGAACAGAAGCAGGAATTACAGAACCTGTACCAAGTTTTTCGGCTTGTTTTGGAGCACCTTTTATGCCATTACATCCAACAAAATATGCTGAAATGTTAAGTAATAAAATGCAAGAAGCTGATGTAAATGTTTGGTTAATAAACACAGGTTGGACTGGCGGGCCTTACGGAACAGGAAGTCGTATGAAGTTGAAATATACGCGTGCTATGATTACGGCAGCGTTAGAAGGGAAACTAAATGATGTAGATTTCCATACGCATCCAATTTTCGGATTGGCAATGCCAAAAGCGTGTCCAAACGTACCAACGGAAGTATTAAATCCGATTGATACTTGGGAAAACGCTGCTAATTATAATGCGAAAGCTGCTGAATTATCAAACTCATTTAAGAAAAACTTTGCGCAGTTTTCAGCGTATGCAAATGAAGAAATTATGAATGGCGGACCAATAAATTAATTCAAGAAACGGCAATTCGAATGATTTTTTATCGTGTCAACATAGTTGAAAAGATAAAAAAATGTATCGAGAATAATTTTTGAATGTTTATAAGTTTACGTCAAGAATAGTACATAACCAATCCAAAACAAAAACGCCTGAATCATATGATTCAGGCGTTTTTTATATATTGTAAAAAAGTAATTATTTCTTATTTACTTCGTCAATGTATTTTGCCAATGCCATTGTCATAGAAGGTGTTTCTGGTGTTGGAGCTTTAATATCTACTCTCAATCCAGCTTCCGTAGTTGCATCAATGGTTGAATTTCCAAAGACAGCAATTCGAGTTTCATTCTGTTCAAAACTTGGAAAATTAGCTAATAGAGATTTAATTCCGGAAGGACTAAAGAACACTAAAATGTCATAATATACATCTCGTAAATCTGACAAGTCACTTACTACAGTTTTATAAAATATGCCGCGTTCCCAAGAAATATTTAAAGTATCTAAAGTATCTGGAACAGTTTGTTTCAAAGCGTCAGATGAAGGTAATAAGAAAGATTCGTCTTTATATTTCTTAATAAGCGGAGACAATTCTTGAAATGTGCGTTTTCCAACATAAATTTTACGTTTTCTGTACACAACATATTTTTGTAAATAGTAAGCTACTGCTTCTGACTGACAAAAATACTTCATACTATCTGGAACCTTAAAACGCATTTCTTCCGCTACTCTGAAGAAATGGTCAACTGCATTTCTACTGGTCAAAATGATAGCAGTAAACTTTGTTAAGTCAATTTTTTGATTTCTTACATCTCTTGCACATACTCCTTCAACGTGTATAAACGGCCTGAAATCAATTTTCACCTTTTGCTTATCAATAAGCTTAGAATAAGGAGAATTCTCAATTTTTGGTTCCGGTTGAGAAACTAAAATGGTTTTTACTTTCATAAACCTGTATTTAATGTTGCGTTACTTAATTAAAAATTTATAGATAACGAAATAGGGGGCAATTTCAAGTGCGCAAAGATACAAAATAAAATAAAACAACTTGCTGATTATCAATTTTTGATGATTCTTCAGGAGAAAAAAGAATACGATGAAATTATATGCAAAAAATGTAAGAATTACTGAGAAAAACACATACTTATTACCATCTAACCAATAAACAATGAGTAAGTTGATTGGAATCAAAAGTAGTCCAAATAGGTTTCTAGCGCTAATCTTGTGAAAGTTATAAATATTTACGTACTTTTCTATGTCTAAAATTACTGCAATTATTTTTTCAATAATGTACTTAATGATGCTGAAAAATAGTAGGAAAGAGATGATTTTGACAAAAAGTAACGGCGTATTGACCAAATGTGGGCGAAAAAAAGTAGCCGCAACATACCCAAATATTGCAAATGAAATGATCTGAATGCCAAATAATAAAGTGGTAAAACCGTTGATTAAATCTTCTTGCTTTGCAAGAAAGTTATTCTGATATTTATTAGAAACTAAAAACTCTAAAAATAATCCAAACTGCTTTCTGAAAACAAAACGCGTAAAAACTAACAAACAAAAGGTAATCACGAAAAATAACGTGAACCAATCTTTGGAAATAATCGTTCTTTCAACAGTTTGTAACATTTGGTAAAATTAGTGAGTATGTTAAATAATACATAAAAAATTAGCACAAAATAACATACCTATTTTTAAAACTTATAATTTGATTACTTTTGCTATGCCAAATAAGCTTTAAAATGATTGATGTAAAATTTGAATTATAGTTTCTTTAGTTGAAATAGAAAATATAAGCATAGCCTTAGTTACGGTTCTGTTTTATATTGAGAGTGTAAAGGAAATAGAAACAAATTTATCGGTTATTTTAAAGTTTATTTGGTATTATCTTAAATTAGAACATGTCAGACGCAATTATTGTCATACCAACGTATAACGAAATTGAAAATATAGAAGCAATCATTGAAGCAGTTTTTGCTCAAGAGAAAGCGTTTCATATTTTGATTGTGGACGACAATTCTCCTGATGGAACTTATAAAGAGGTTGAAAAACTCCAAGAGAAATACCCAACACAACTATTCTTAGAACGAAGAAAAGCCAAAACTGGCTTAGGAACTGCATATATTCATGGTTTCCGTTGGGCTTTGGCGCGCGATTATGAATATATTTTTGAAATGGATGCTGATTTTTCACACAATCCAACAGACTTAATTCGTTTGTATAATGCGTGTGCAAATGATGGCGCAGATGTCGCTATCGGCTCTCGATATGTAAAAGGTGTCAATGTTGTCAATTGGCCAATGAATCGTGTGTTGATGTCTTATTTCGCTTCTAAGTACGTGCGATTCATCACGGGAATTCCAATTCATGATACAACAGCAGGTTTTATCTGTTACCACAGAAAAGTGTTGGAAACAATCGGTTTGGATAATATTCGGTTTGTCGGCTATGCTTTTCAGATAGAACTCAAATTTAAAGCATGGAAACACGATTTTAACATCAAAGAAGTTTCTGTTATTTTTACCGACAGAACCAAAGGAGAATCTAAAATGGACAGTTCTATATTTTCGGAAGCTGTTTTTGGAATTATCAAAATGAAAGTCAGAAGTATGTTTACTAAAAAGAAACACAATGCATAAAATACTACTAAAAAACGCACAAATAGTTAGTGAATCAGACATAAAAACGGCTGATATTTTGATTGAAGGCGAACGAATTTCTAAAATAGGAAGCAATCTTACCGATGAAGCCGATGAAGTAATTGATGCAACTGGAAAGCATGTTTTTCCTGGAGTTATTGACGATCAAGTGCATTTTAGAGAACCTGGATTAACGCACAAAGCAAACATTGCAACGGAATCTAGAGCTGCCATTGCTGGCGGAATTACGTCTTTTATTGAAATGCCAAATACAAATCCGCAAACAACTACTATTGAAAAGTTAAATGATAAGTTAAACATTGCCAAAGAAACCGCGTTTGCAAACTATTCGTTTATGTTTGGTGGAACGAATGATAATTTGGATGAAATCTTAAAGGTTGATCCAACGCAAGTTGCAGGATTAAAACTATTTTTAGGTTCATCTACGGGAAATATGTTGGTGGATGATGAAAAAGTTTTGGAAAAAATATTCTCAAGTACGGATATGGTTATTTCTGTGCATTGTGAAGATGAAGCAACCATTAAAAAGAATTTAGCAGAATACAAATCAACATACGGAGACGATATTCCAATGGAGTTTCATCCGATTATACGAAGTGAAGAAGCTTGCTATATTTCATCTTCGCGCGCAATTGAATTGGCAAAGAAAACAGGCGCACGTTTGCACGTTTTTCATCTGTCAACAGGAAAAGAAACCGCATTATTTGACAATTCGATTCCATTAGAAGAAAAGAAAATTACGGCGGAAGTTTGCATTCATCATTTATGGTTTTCGGATGAAGATTACAAAGAAAAAGGAACACATATAAAGTGGAATCCTGCGGTAAAAACAGCCAATGATCGCGCGCAATTGTGGGAAGCTTTATTAGATGATCGTATTGATGTGATTGCAAGCGATCATGCGCCACATACATTGGAAGAAAAAAGTAATGTGTATACCAAAGCACCTTCTGGCGGACCGTTAGTGCAACATGCGTTAGTTGCCATGATTCAAGCGCACAAACAGGGAAAAATCTCGCTAGAGAAAATTGCACAAAAAATGTGTCACAATCCAGCTAGACTATTTCAAGTAAAAGATAGAGGATTTATAAAAGAAGGTTTTTATGCCGATTTGGTATTGGTTGATGTAGAAAAACCGTGGGAAGTTTCCAAAGACAACATTCTGTATAAATGTGGTTGGTCGCCTTTTGAAGGAACAACGTTTGATTCGACAATAACGCACACATTTGTCAATGGAAATTTAGCGTATGCAGAAGGAATATTTTCTGAAAAACGCCATGTAAAACAGTTAGAATTTAACAGATGAAAAAATATATAACGTGTTTATTGCTTGTATTGATTACAGTTTCTTGTAGAGAAGAAGCCGTGCCAAAACCTGATAATTTATTGTCAGAGGAAAAAATGGCGGCAATTTTATACGATGTTACGTTGATCAATTCTATTAAAGGAGTCAATAAAAAGAAATTGGAAGAAAGTTTCATGCATTTAGACACCTATTTGTACAAAAAGCATGATACGGATAGTTTACAATTCTTAGCGAGTAACAATTACTACGCGGCAAATCCGTTGAAATATGACAAGGTTTATAGTTTGGTTGAAGCACGATTGTACAAAGAGCGCAAAGGAATTGAAAATGAATTAAAAGCCGAACAAAAACGCAGAGATTCTTTACAAGAAGCAAAAAAATTAGAACGTAAAAAGAACGATACGTTGCCGAAGCCTAAGTTTAAGCAAGTGCAGAAGGAGAAGAATAAGAAATAGTGTTTTCAGTCAAAATGAAGAAATTCAAAATCATTTTAGTAGTATTTGTAATTGGCTTTTTGAGTTGTGAAAACCAAACAGAGAAAGCTAAAATGCAATTTTTAACTGAAAAAATACCAGACAATATTCCTATTGAGTTCAATCAAAATATAATTCCAAAAAATAAACGTATTCACAAAGGAATTTTTAGTCCTGACTTACAAGAATATTATTATACAATTTCTGATAAAGACTTTGAGAATTTTGAAATTTATGTAATTAAAAAGAAGAGCGAAAATTGGTCTCAACCTGAAAAAGCATTTTTTAATAGTACATACAACGAACATGGAATGAGTTTTTCGCCAAGCGGAAATACACTTTATTTCAGCTCTACAAGACCAACGAATATTAATGGAATTCATCAAACTTGGCATATATGGAAATCAGATAAAGTTGATGGAAAATGGCAAGAATCTACTTTTGTAGATATTCCAAACTTGAGAACTAAATTAGTTTCGCATCCAATAATTACAAACTCTGGAACTTTATATTTTCACTCAAGCAATTTAGATTATAGTGAAATGAATATTTATCATTCAAAACAAGTGAATGGTACATTTGAAGACTCAGAAAAAACGTCAATTTCAATGCCATTAAATTCAGTAACGTGTACACCTTATGTTTCAGCAAATGAAGAATATATAATTTTTGCTTCCATAGGAAAACAACTTGATTTAATGATAAGTTTCAATGATGGAAAAGGTAACTGGACGCGTACAAAAAGGTTGAATGACACCATAAATAATTTGGGGCAAGGAAATCCATATGTAACGCCTGATCATAAATTTCTTTTTTTCACAACAGGCGATCATCTAGAAAAGAACTGGAAAGTGAAATGGGTTGATATAGCTTCTGAAATTGAAAATTAGTCTTTTACGCAATCTGTTCTTTTTCCGAAGTGTAGCAATCATTTTTCGTTAAGAATTTTTGAAGCCTTGGAAAAAATTTAGAAAAATGAATGCGGTTTTAGTTTTTCAGAGAAAAAACTAAAAACACCTCTGGAAAAATGCACTTTCTTTTGTTTCTTTTCTTTGTGCGAGCAAAGAGAAAGAAAATAAATAGTAGAAAATGTGCTACTAAATAAAAGATATTCTTAAGGAATTAAAATTTAGAGTAACTAACCATTATAACGCTCACTCACACGCTCAATACTTTCTTCCACTGGAATAAATGTAAAATTCAATGCTTTCTGAATCTTGCTACTCTCAAAAAAACTTTGCGATTGTATAGATTGCGCCGTTTGCTTGGTTAACTTTCGTCGTTTTCCTGTAAAAAATTGTCGCCACCAATCCATTCGCCAAGCGATTCCTAACAAAAATGCACTTGCTTCTTTTTGCGGTGGTTGTACGTGTAATGCTTTTGCTGTCACTTGCGTGAATTTTTCCAAACTCCAATTTTCAGCAACTAAAATAAAACGTTCTCCTTTTATATCGCTATTCATCAATTGAATCATCACGGAAACAACATCTTTTACATCTACATAACTCAAAATTCCTTTCGTGTAATATTTTAGTCCTTTTTTGATGGTTCTAAACAATGAACCGCTTCCTGAACGCCAAAATCCAGCACCTAAAATAATCGCAGGATTTACAATGACAACATCCAAACCTTCTTGCGAACCGCGCCAAACTTCCATTTCGGAACCATATTTTGAAATTGCGTACACATTATTATCAGCTTCTGGATTCCAATCTGTTTCTTCCGTAATCGGAATTGTAGGATCTTCATTTTCGCCAACAGCCGCTACCGAACTTACAAAGCAGAGTTTTTTCACGCCATAAGCGATACATAAATTTACAACATTGGCAGTTCCTTCAATATTAATCTTCCGTAAGGAGTCAAAATCTTTCGGATCAAACGAAATTAACGCTGCTACATG
Source organism: Kordia antarctica (assembly GCF_009901525.1). NCBI lineage: Bacteria > Pseudomonadati > Bacteroidota > Flavobacteriia > Flavobacteriales > Flavobacteriaceae > Kordia > Kordia antarctica. The sequence continues at coordinate 2,941,087 of NZ_CP019288.1, read as the reverse complement.
ATATACATGTGTAATTTCGGGAAATACAACTTCCAATGATGGAACATCTACAACGTCAGCTTTGTGCCAATCTATCTTCTCAAAAAAAGGAATTGAGTCATCAAAATAATATGAAAACACATTTTTTACAGCTTCCAATTTATCAATTGTTCTGTAAATCGCTTTTACACGCGTTTCCGTTTGTACCAAATGCGCCAATAAATGCGCGCCAACCAATCCAGTTCCACCAGTTACTAATATCATGCTACTAAAATAAACTTTTTTCTTTTCACTTTTATATCTTTGCGAAGCTTAATAAAGAATATACAAATGAATAGCAATTTAGTAGAAGAGTTACGTTGGAGAGGAATGATACACGATATCATGCCAGGAACAGAAGAACAATTGGTGAAAGAAATGACGACTGCGTATATTGGATTTGACCCAACATCAGATTCATTACACATTGGAAGTATGGTTCCTATTATTTTGTTGATGCATTTGTATAAATCTGGACATAAGCCAATTGCATTAGTTGGTGGCGCAACAGGAATGATTGGCGATCCATCAGGAAAGTCGGACGAACGTAATTTATTGACAGAAGATATTTTGGCTAAAAATGTAGCTGGAATCAAGCGTGTATTATCTCGTTTTTTAGATTTTAATTCGAAAGAAGAAAATGCACCAATTTTAGTGAACAATTACGATTGGATGAAAAATTTCTCTTTCATCGATTTTGCTCGTGATGTTGGAAAAAGAATCACGGTAAATTACATGATGGCGAAAGATTCTGTAAAGAAACGTGTTGGAGAAGAAGGTGCAGGAATGTCATTTACAGAGTTTACATACCAATTAATTCAAGGATACGATTTTTACCATTTACACAAAGAACACAATTGTTTGCTGCAAATGGGCGGATCGGATCAATGGGGAAATATTACCACAGGAACCGAATTGGTTCGTAGAATGAACACGGAAGAAGCTGCAAAAGCATACGCAATGACCTGTCCGTTAATCACAAAAGCAGACGGAACAAAGTTTGGAAAAACGGCTGGCGGAAATATTTGGCTAGATGCTGATAAAACTTCGGTATATCGTTTTTACCAATTTTGGTTGAATGCTTCGGATGAAGATGCTGAAAAGTACATTAAAATCTTTACATTTTTAGATAAAGAAACCATTGATGCTTTGCTTGCTGAACACGCAGAAGCACCACATATACGTTTGTTACAAAAGAAATTGGCTGAAGAAATTACGATTTTAGTTCATAGTAAAGAAGATTTAGAAAATGCTCAAAAAGCAACGAATATTTTATTTGGAAAATCGACTTCTGACGATTTGAAACAACTTGATGAACAAACATTTTTAGATGTTTTTGAAGGAATTCCGCAAGCAGAAATTGAGCGTGCTGATATTGAAGAAGGTTTGGATATGATCGCAGCTTTAGCTGCAAAAACGAACTTTCTAAACTCTAACGGAGATGCAAGAAGAGCGTTAAAAGAAAACTCAGTTTCGGTAAATAAAGCGAAAGTTAACGAAGATTATAAAATTACAACGGACGATTTGATTAATGATAAATTTGTGACAATTCAGCGTGGAAAGAAGAAGAATTTTTTGTTGATTGTGAAGTAAGTTGTCGGTTGACAGTTTTCAGTTGTCGGTTTACAGTTTTATGTGAGTCGTCAGTTCGAGTGATTTTTGTAGTAGAACGAAAAAATTGCACTTCGATAAACTCAGTAGAGCTATCGAGAACCATTTGAAAAACAAAAGGTTCTCGATACAAAATCTTTGCAAGATTTCACTCGAACTGACGTAAACTACTTTTACATTTAGCATTTAAAATTTTACATTTAAAATTCATTTTACGCTTCCACATTCGGAAGTTTGTAGCTTCGGTACGCGCCATAAATCCCGAATACGGAAAGTACTAAAATAACGCCTTCAATTGAAATTAGTGAAACCAATGCGCTCAATCCGCCAGTGATTAGTAAAATAATTCCGATTACAGTATTACTCACCGAAACATAATTGGTGCGTTCGTTTCCTGTAGCCATATCTACAATGTAGGTTTTTCGTCCGAGTCGTACGCCTTCATGTGCAATTCCTAAGATGAAAAAAGCAATCGGATACAACCAATTTGCATTTCTGAAATCTTCAAAATAAGCAACAATACAGAAAATAATGATTCCTAAAATAGAAGCAATTAACACACCAATTGCCATCACATTTTTGCTCGATTTGTCTGCGAGTTTTCCCCAAGTTGGCGAACTTACAATGGAAGCAATTCCTTTTGCAATGATAAATAATCCTAATAAATAACTTTCTTTACCAACATATTTTTGCGCTAATAGTATATAATATGGCGCTGTTAATGCCGAACATAATAATAACGAACGCGCAATGACAAAGTTTCGGAATTGTGCGTCTGTTTTTAGTAAACTCAGCTTCGATAAAATTCCGCCTTGTGATTCTTTTTTAGGTTCAATTTCTCCTGGAAATTCTCTAATTCTTGAAAATACAATCGCAGCAATTAACCAAGTTGCCGCTGCAAAAAAGATGAGATAGCTGTAAAATGTAATCGTTGTTTCGCTTTTGGAAGCGTATAAAATGTATAATCCTGCGGCTAATACTAAAATTCCTGATATGGCAACCGTGTAGCCTTTTAGTTTTCCACGTCTAGTTTTTGGAATGGTTTTTCCTGTAATATCTTTGGATGATAAAGACGATAAACTCCGCGAAATACTGAATACAATGACGGCGATAATTATAAGCCAACCAGCAGTAACGCCTTCAAAATATAAGGCAATGAAACCAATAGAAGCAATTGCCAAAAATTGAAGAAATGCACCAAGAACCCAAATCCACTTTCGGATGGCTTGTTTGCTGACATATTTTGCCAACGCAATTTGCGGAACCATAGAACCTGATTCTCGGATCGGAACTATGAAACTGATTAAATATACAGGCGCGTTTACGTAACTCATCAACCACGTTAAGACGGTTTTTGGATTGCTTAACGTGTCGCCAAGCTTGATAGCAACATTGCTGAAAAGAATTAGAAAGTAATTTTTCGCAACATGTTTACAAGCTTCATCTGTAATGTCTGTACAAACGCGTTCCTCTTTTTTTTCGTCATTTAAATAACGATATAACTTTTCAAACATGTAAATACTGAGGTTTTTTTTAGTCGAATTTTTCCGTGTATAAAGATACTTTTTTTTGAATGATTACTTTTAGAATTTCCTCGTAGAAATGACAAACCCTGAATAGTGCGTAGTAGGAACAATATTCAGGGTTTTACTTATTAAATAACTAACTCAATTTGAGATGAAACTCTCTATTATTAAGTCGTTTTTATGTGTAAACCTTTCAATATGATTGTGTTAAAGAAGTATTAAAAAACCATTAAATTACAACCTCTAATGTCTGAATGATCAAAACGCCCGAGAATTTCGAATGTATTATTTGAATGAATTTTTCCTAAATCTTGCGTAGCAATGAATGAACAGGAGTTGATATTTGCCAGATCAATTACGTTGATTCCCCCCGATTTCCCTTTCCGTTGAAGTGTCAATGCATCTTCAGGATCGCGTGTGAATAGTTTCATCCAAGGTGGCGTTTGAAAGATGCCATTTCCATTGGAATATCCTTGTGAAAGTAATTCGGTCATGCCATATTCGGAATGAATTTCGGTCACGCCAAAACCTGTACAAAGTTGTTGATGCAATTCTTCCCGAATCATTTCTTTTCTACGACCTTTCATGCCGCCAGTTTCCATGATAATCGTATGTTTCAAGCAGAACTGAGTTGTTTCAATCAAATCTAATAAGGCAAAAGAAACGCCAATGAGAAGCACTTTTTTTCCTTCCTGATCTAGTTTGATGAGTTTTGCAGCAAGCGCATTTAAATCATGCAAATAAAAACCACTTTCCGCATGTTTGCTTCGCTTGATGAGGTCATTTACCATGTATGTTAATGAAGAGCCAGTTCGTTCTAAATAATTAGGCAATAAAGCCAAAATTACATAGTCTTCAATGTTTCCATAGAAATGTTGAAATCCTTTTAGATAGCTTTCTTCGTAGATAGTAAGATCCGTTACATGATGTTTGCTAGGAATGCTTCCTGTAGTTCCTGAACTTGTAAATGTTTCTTGAATTGGATTACTGTTGGAAACGATTTCGTGCGATTTGAAGAATTCGATAGGAAGAAAAGGAATGTCTTCAATTTTTGAAATATCGCTTGGATGTTTATATAATAAATCGCAAAATGAACGATAGGTTTTATTATTTTCAAATTGATGCTTGAACGTTTGAAACGTTATAGTTTCAAAAGTTGCATCATCGGTGATTTTGAAAATTGTGTTGGAATTCATTCGTGTAAACTGAGAAGACAAAAATAGGTAAAATAAGGAGAAAATTATGAGTTGTGTGTTACTTCTCGATTTAAAATTATTTCTAGATAACGTCATTCTGAACTTGATTCAGAATCACATAACAATAAATTATAATTATGATGAGAAACCGAATCACACTTCGACAAGCTCAGTGTGACGTAAATTATACTTTCTAGAAAATCTTTAGTTCAACTAACAACTTTAAGTACGTCTTAGATATTGAATTAAGTTCAGCACAAGCTTCTTTAAGTTGAGTTTCACTAAAACAAAAAAGCATCTTGAAACTTCAAGATGCTTTTTATAAAATATGTGTTTGGTAAAATTACTTGATTACTAATTTCTTAGTAGCCGATTTACCATTTTCTGTAATTTGAACCACATAGATTCCTGATTGTAAACCAGAAACATCTAATGTGTTTGTAATTGTAGTATTAATTACTTGCTTACCAATAATGCTATAAACTTTTACGCTTTTTGCATTGTTTGAAGCAGAAGAAATTGTTACTGTACTTCCGTTAGTTGGATTTGGATACATGTTGAAAGAAGTTGTTCCAAATTCTTCAGTTCCTAATGTAGTATTGATATCACTAGCATATCTAGGGAATATTTGATATGTTCCATTAAATTCTGAACCGATACCAATAATATCAGCAGGCGCACTAGGAATCGCAGTTCCAATTAAATCCTCATCTCCAAAAACTACTCTACAAACTGTCATATCTGTTCCTCCAGCTGTAGTAACCGTATAATTTGTATTGTCAGCGAACATTCCTGTATCAGCAAACTCAACATTTAATAATCTAATTAATCTACTTTCGTATGATTCTCCGTTTGTAGCTAATTCTGCAGCAGTTACAAAAAGTGGCGTAAGTGTGTTTCCAGTTGTAGCAGCTCCAGGAATGTTTTCCGTTGGCACAAATTGAAGTACACCACCAAATTGAGATAATTGACCTTTTAATCCAACGATTCCATCTCCGATGTTTAATGGAGCACTTAATGTTCCAGCTGTATCATCAATTAAGATTCCAGCACCACCATCTTGGATATATTTTTGATTTCTTGTTCCTTCAGTTACGATATATGAAATAAACGCTTGACCTGTTAATTCGTAATAGTTTCCAACAGTTCCAGCACGTAAGTCTGTGATTGTAGCTACTTGTGTTTCGCTTTCAACAGAGAAAGAAACCATTTTAGTATCAATTACCATATTGTTTTCTAATAACTCTACAGTTACTACGTAAGATGTTCCATCTGTAGTAGGAATTGCATAAGGACTCGTAACATCAGCATCTGTAGGATTTGCTCCAACTGTAATGTTTACTTGGTTCCCAGCTGTCATTAAGTCAATGTTTTGCGTAGTAAACGTTACATCTACACTTGATGTTCCTGGAGTAAACGTACTATTATCCGCAGGCGTTACGATACTTACTGAAGCAACAGATGAGTTGTTCATAATTTCGTTCCAGTTTGTAGCTATACGAACTCCATCAATAGCGACAGCTGGTATGTTACTAGATTGACGAAAAGCAATTGCAGAAATTGCAGTACCTGTACTTCCCGTGTTTGTAGCTTCTGGCGTAGCAGGCTCAGTTGGCGTTACAGCAGATAGTACGTGTAGGTTAGTAATTCCTGTTGCAATCTCATAAGAGAAAACTAATAAGTATGTTGTGTTTAAGCTGTAAGGAGTAGTTCCATATGTTAATGTAGAACTACTTGATCCTATTCCATAAAGAATATTTCCACCACCATCATCTTTGGCACCAACTCTAGCTCTAAATCCACCTGAATTAAAGTGCATAAAGTAGTTTCCACTTCCAACAGCACTTAAGTTTACAAGTGCACTTGCATAGACAGTTCCCGATGAAATTGCTGGAAAAGCTCTATTTATGTCTTGAGAAGTTCCTGAAAAAGTTGCATGCCCGCCAATTCCTGACGAAGGATATCCCGCCATAGTTAAACCACTAGGCGCTGCAACATAAGCAACCGGTCCTGATGAACCTGAGTGTTGAACCCATGCGCCACCACTTACTGTAGTTAAGTCTCCACCAGTCATTCCATAATCAAAGTCTTCAGTTAATACCTGTCCAAAGGAGACGGTAGATATTAACAAAGCAACTAATAATAAGTAATTTTTAATCATATGTTATGTTTTTAACTATTTATAATAATATAATGCAAATATACAAAAGAACTTGAAATTTAACAGCAGACTTGCGTATTTATACTCTGTTTTAACTATTTGGTAACAAAAGTATTACTGTGTAAATAGCAAAAATGCCTTCTGATCAGAAAGCGTTTTTTGTTTCGTATTTTTTTTGGAATTAATTTCCTACTGTCCAAGCTGTTCCAGTTCCGTTTCTATTTCTAGTGATTAAATCAGCATTTGTAATTGTAATTTTTTGTATCATCAATGTTTTTATTTCTCTTAGCAAAGAAATGGTCAGCGTGTAAAGACAATGTTCCTTGCAGAGTAAAACTTTATAATATATATGTTAGCATAATGTTATCATATTAAAAGAGTGTTAACTGTTTTCAATATTTAGTTTTATCTTTACTTTTGAAGTGTTGAGTACAATGCACAACTACTTAAGCAAAACATGCACAAATGAAAAAAAAGGACATTAAAATACTATTGGTGGATGATGAACCAGACATATTAGAAATTGTCGGCTACAACTTATCGTCTGAAGGTTACCAAATAAGCAAAGCTGCCAATGGTGTTGAAGCTGTTGCAAAAGCAAAAAAAATAAAGCCGCACTTAATCATTATGGACGTAATGATGCCAGAAATGGACGGAATTGAAGCTTGCGAAACCATTAGAAAAGATAGAAGTCTCGCCAATACAATCATTACGTTTTTAACGGCTAGAGGCGAAGATTACTCACAAGTTGCAGGTTTTGATGCTGGTGCAGATGATTACATCACAAAACCTATCAAACCAAAAGTATTGGTAAGTAAAGTAAAAGCATTACTTCGCAGACTTAAAAACGAAGAAGAAAACTCTCAAATTGTTACCGTTGGAAACTTAGTCATCAACCGAGAAGAATATAAAATCATAAAAGACGGCACAGAAATCATCTTACCAAGAAAAGAATTTGAATTACTATCTTTATTAGCTTCACGACCAGAAAAAGTATTCAAACGAGAAGATATTTTAGACAAAGTTTGGGGAAATGAAGTCATTGTTGGCGGACGAACCATTGATGTGCACATTCGTAAACTAAGAGAAAAAATTGGTGATAACCATTTCAAAACGGTAAAAGGAGTTGGATATAAATACGTAGAGTAATATATGATAATACATGGCTAAAAAACTCAAAAGATCCTATAAATTTGCTTTAAGATCTTCTTTATACATTACGTTGTTTGCAACGGTTTTACTTGTTGCGCTATTGTATGCTTTCGGTATCAAACATGTGGAATTACCGATCATATTTACGGCAATATGTTTCTTGTTCTGCTTCTTTATTCTTCAAATTAGAGTAGAACGATTCATTTACCAAAGAGTTAAAAAAATATACGATGATGTTACATTGTTAGATGTGAGCGATTTTCAAAACTATCCAATCACAACTGACATGGCAACGTTAACGAAAGAAATTGAAAAATTTGCCACCAACAAAAAACTCGAAATAGAAACCTTAAAAATTAGGGAAAACTACCGAAAAGAGTTCATTGGAAACGTTTCTCACGAATTAAAAACGCCACTATTTACTGTTCAAGGATACATTTTGACGTTGCTTGATGGTGCAATGGAAGACAAACACATTCGTAAAAAATACCTAAACCGCGCAGAAAAAGGTGTAGAACGACTCATCTATATTGTGAGAGATTTAGATATGATTACCAAGTTGGAAACGGGCGATTTAAATCTTGATAGAGAAGAATTTAACATCATCGAATTGGTGCAAAGTGTATTTGACTTATTAGAAATGAAAGCCGCCAAGAAAGATATTTCACTTGCGTTTGATATGCAATATGCAAACCCAATACTAGTTGTGGCAGACAAAGAACGCATTCAGCAAGTATTAACAAATCTGGTTGTAAACTCCATCAAATATGGACGCGAAAACGGAACTACGGAAATCAGTGTAGAAAACTTAATCAGAAACAAGGTCATTGTACGTATTACAGATAATGGAGAAGGAATACAAAAAGAAAACATTCCGCGATTATTTGAACGCTTCTATCGCGTAGACAAAAGTGGTTCGCGGCGTGAAGGCGGTTCAGGTTTAGGATTAGCTATTGTAAAACACATCATTGAAGCGCACAACGAAAAAATATACATTGAAAGTGAATATGGTGTTGGTTCCGAATTTTCATTTACGCTGGAAAAGGCGAAATAAAGCTTCATAATCAGCTTCTTGGTTAAAACTGCTCAATCCTTTAAAATCGCTTGCGCGGGAAAGATCTCGTATAGAAAAATCGTCTTGTGTTGCCATTGGAGCTAATTTCTTTTTCTGTAAACGGTTGGCTAAATATTCTTGTTCAAACTGTCCTGGTGTTGGAATAAAAAATGCTTTCTTATTCAGTTTTGCCAAATCCATTACACTTGTATAACCAGATCGACACAAAACGAGTTCACTCTCGTTGAGCGATTTTTCGAGTTCATCGCTTTGCATAAAATTATACACATCACAATTCAAAAACTGAAAATCGTCTTGTTTTGCTTCTACCTTTCCGCGAACAAACAAAACTTTTCCATCAAAATGCTTCACTTCTTCAAACAACTTATTTTCTAAAATTGTTCGTTGCGGTTCTGGACCAGATAATATCACCATCAAATCGTACACCATTGGTAATTCTTGCGGAAGCAAACGACTCAACGGTCCAATATATTTCAGCGGAAGCGAACTATTCTTTAAATGTCCCAACTTGCCTGAAAGATTTGGTTTTCCAGCGACATCAGGAATCCAACATTCATCAAACTTTCTAATAACTAACTGATGAATCTTACTACTAAACCAAGTTGTTGTTCCGCTCAAAACATTCAATTGATGTGTCACAAAAACAGAGGGCACTTTTTTGCTATACACGCCAAATCGGTTATCAGAGATAATTCCACAAAAATCACGTTGCTTTACCAATTTCTTAATCATTTTTTTCTCTTTAGAAATGGCTTTCAGCAACTTTGGCGAATCTTTCAACATTTTCAGTTTGAAATTCTTGCCTTTCTTAGCGTATTCTATCTGATAATCTGGAAGCGTGATGGTTTCCAAATCGGGAAACTCTTTCTGTAAAAGTGCTAACGCAATTCCGTCGGAAGCAATTACAGGTGTAAAATCATGCGCAAGCAAACCTCTAATAATCGGAATGCTTCTTGTGGCGTGACCCAAACCCCAATTTAGCGGAGCAATAAGAACAGTTTTGGAATTCTTCATAAAATCAAAGATAAGAATATAAAAAGGTCTGCAAGATTTCCTTAGTTTTGTCAAAATATCAAGAAAACATTGTGGGAAGTAAAAACAAACTAAAACGCTTTAAAGAAAACGATACGTTTTCGAATGTCATACAACCAACACGCGAAGAAATTACAGAAAACAAATTTCCATACAAAGGAAAATGGAATAGCAATTTCTTCAAAAATGACGCGCCAATTATATTAGAATTAGGTTGCGGTAAAGGAGAATACACAGTTGCTTTGGCAAAAAAGTTTCCAAACAAAAACTTTATTGGAATCGATATCAAAGGCGCGCGCTTTTGGCGAGGTGCAAAAACTGCCGTAGAAGATGAAATGAAAAATGTTGCCTTTATCCGATCGCAAATAGAACTCATAGAAGGTATGTTTGCAGAAAATGAAGTCTCCGAAATTTGGATTACATTTCCCGATCCGCAAATAAAATACAAGCGCACCAAACACAGAATGACCAACGAATCGTTTTTAGCGAGCTACAAAAAAGTGCTAAAAAATGAAGGAACTGTACACTTAAAAACAGACAGCGAATTTATGCATGGTTATACCTTAGGACTCTTGCATGGCGCGGGACACGAAGTATTATACGCCAATCATGATGTGTACAAAAATGAAGGAAGTCCGGCCGATGTTACTGAAATTCAGACATTTTATGAGTCACAATATTTGGAAGTAAACAAGCCTATTACCTATATTCACTTCAAAATCAAGTAATGACCGATCTCATTATTCTCTTTTTTGTTACCTTTTCAGCAGCACTCTTAGGTGTTGTTCCGCCAGGTCTAATCAACATTACGGCGGCAAAAATAAGTACGCAAAAAGGGAAAATGAATGGCGTAATCTTTGCTATTGGTGCTTCGTTAGTTGTGGTCATTCAAGCAATTATTGCGGTTACCATCTCTAAATATTTACACTACAACCAAGAAGTAATTGACATATTACTAAAAGTGGCATTGGTTATTTTTGGACTCTTGGGGATTTACTTTTTTATCAAAGCGCTAAAAAATAAAGAGAAAAGAATCCGAATGGTTAAAGTGAGTAAAAAAAGCAGCTTTTTCAAAGGGATTTTTTTAGCGACGCTCAATGTATTGCCAATTCCATACTTTGCAGGATTGAATGCTTTGTGGAAAGTCTCTGGCTTAATGGAATTTACAATCATTGATATTATTACATTCGTATTTGCGGCAGGTTTTGGTACATTTGCAATGTTATATATGTATGTTTTCTACTTTGACAAATCGCAATCAGGCTCAGGTAAATTCTCTAAATATTCAGATTATATCTTAAGTGCGTTAATGTTAGTTTTAGTCATTGTAACGCTTGTTCGTATCTTTTACAACTCACAACCAACTACATGAAACCAGAAAACGAAAACTTCTTTGAACGTGTATATGAAGTCGCCAAACTCATTCCGTACGGACGCGTTACCAGTTATGGCGCTATTGCCAAATACTTAGGCGCGGCGAGAAGTGCGCGCATGGTTGGTTGGGCAATGAACAGTTCAGGGAAACATGAAGATGTTCATGCACACAGAGTTGTTAACAAAAAAGGATTGCTCACGGGAAAACATCACTTTCAAGGCACAAATTTAATGCAACAATTACTCGAAAGTGAAGGTGTTGAGGTTATTGACAATCAAATTCAAAATCTTGAAAAGCTCTTTTGGGATCCCACTGTTGAATTATCTTAATTTGATGATTTGTTGATTTGTCAATTTGAAAATGTGTTTGTTTGCTTAAAATGAATTTGTAATATCGCTTTCGCTCGATTTTTCTATGCGTAATTGGCAAATTACGCTTTCACAATTTTCTTTACTAAAGTTGCTCCAGATGCTGTTTTAATTTTTACAAAATAAGTTCCTTGCGTAAATTTTCTAGTAGAAATCTCAATACTATTTTGTGTTCCTGAATATGAATTTTGTTGAATTAATCGTCCAGCAATGTCATAAATACTTATGGTTTCAATAGTTTCTTTCGTTTTAATCACCAATACATCTTCCACAGGATTTGGATATATTTCAAAGGAATCTAACTCAAAATTAGTAGTGCTCAACGTATTTTTAATCAGCGTGATGCTTCTATTTGTTGTAATAGGAAAATTATAATCAAAGTAAATTTCGGCTTCATTTTCAAACGTATCATTTTCAACTAATGTTGGCAGTGTTTTCATTTTAAACGTCACATATCCATCATTTGAAGCATCATTAAAAGGCAGATTGATATTTTCAAAGATAAACTCTACCGTATTCGTATTCGTGATTTTAGTAGCAACCGCATGACTTGCTTCTGTAACAATTAATGTAGTTGGATCGAACATAGAAATATCTATCACATCTTTTACAACAACGTTAATTGCATTTGCGGTTCCAGTGTTTTCAAAACGAATTATATAATCTACATATTTTCCAATAAAATCAGTAGTCACTTGAATTCCTTGTAAACACGTTTTATCATTTGGATCAAAAGAATTTACAACAATTTGTGAAAGTACAAAAGTGTTATCTTCCATAGTTTCATCAGCAATAACAGGCGAAATGGTTGCTTCAAATGCTAACACATCATCGGCATTTAAAGGAAACGAATCTGTTGGCGAGTTTAAATTCATAGTAAATACTATTTCGCGCGATTCAAAAGGTGCAAGATTTGTATAATTCCATTGTAATGAATTTAGAGCTTGTGTTGCAATTGTTGGATTTGAGGTTACAAAATCCATAACATCATCTTCAAACATCAAATTAATAGCGCCAGATAGCGTTGTGCTTCCTTTGTTTTTATAGACTATTTTATAATTGCTTTCAAATCCAGGTCTGGCAACATTTACAGGAAGTAATGTAACATCAATATCATTGTGAATTCCATTTGGTGTAATGCAAAAATTTTGTGTAAACGGACTTGTATCTGTTGGAAAATCTATAGTAACACTTGCTGGAGAAACTGTGAAATAACTTGGGTTTTCCAATTCAGGTGTTAATGTGTAAACTCCATCATCTGAAAAATGAAAACTATACGTGCCATCGTTTTTTGTAGCAACTGTTGAAGTTTCGTTAGTGCTATTCGTTAAATTCAAATTTAAGTATTGATACGCATTATCACTTACATCGCAACCATTTCCATTTGCGTCATAACGAACTGTTCCTTCAATTGTGTTGTAACTTCCGCCTGGTGTGAAAGAGCAATAGGTATTAACGGCTGCATTTATATTGGAAGGCATTCTAGTATTAATTTCGTCAATTTCAAAGTCATCCGCACAAATATATTCCATCGGATTTCCATAATATTTAAACTCATAAAAAACAGAAAAATCTTCGGTGACCGTTGTTATAAAGGTATTTCCATTCTTTACAAAACTTTGTGTGATTTGATTATTGCTACAATCTAAATATGAAAGATTCGGATTTTGAGTTACGTCAATTGTTGTCAAAAGATTATTTGTACAATTCAACCTAATTAAATTTGACTGCAAACTTACATCTAAACTTGTAATATCATTCGCATTGCATTGAAGTGTGTATAGTTGCGTGTTTTGCGAAATATTTAAAGCGCTCAATAAATTTCCATTGCAAATTAAAGTCTGTAAGCCCGTATTTCCAGTTGTATTCAAAGTAGTTAAAAGGTTTTCACTACAACTTAAAATTTGCAGCATTGGATTTTGTGAAACATCTAAAACCGTCAATTGATTTGGAACACTCGCCGGAATATATACACCTTCGGCATAAGGTGTTACTGTTCGTGTTCCGCAATATAGCGTCACTAAATTTGGAAGTTGCGTAACATCTAAGGTGGTTAAATTACTATTTGTGCACAAAAGCGTTGTTAAATTTGTATTGCTTCCTAATTGTAAAGAATCTAACGTTACATATGAACAGGATAGATATTCCAAAAGTGTATTAGCACTGACATCTAGCGTTTTAAATGAATTATCATTTGCATCAAAAATATTATTAACTGGAAGAGAAGAAGTAAAGTTTCCACACACAAGTCGTTTTAAGTTGACATTATTTTGCAATAGCAAACCAGTAAGTTTATTTGCGGCGCATTCTAACCTTTCTAAAAGTAGATTTTGACTGACATCTATGGTTGCAAGACTATTACCACTACAATATAAATTTTTAAGATTACTTAATGGCGTTACATCTAAATACAGCACAGGATTGTTACTATAAATGCTAGAAGTACAATTGAGTGTTTCCAAATTGATAAAATCACCAAGTCCTTTAATGATGGGACTATTTATGGTTAAACTTGTAACGCTTTCTGCTTCTGTAATTTGTATTTCGCCATCATTATTAGTGTCTATATTTGTTTGAGAAATTAAATCATTTTTTAACTGTAATGGAAGTGTAGTTACAATTGGCGGTCCGTTTGGCATTATGCAAAAATCATGTACAACTGTAGTTCCATCTGCCGGAAGGTTTACAGTAACACTTGCAGAAGAAAATGAATAGTAACTTGTATTTGGAACACTTGGCGTAATGGTATATGTACCAGTTTTTCCGATAAACTCATAATTTCCAAATTTGTCTGTATAAATAGTTGCCGTATCAGTACCGTTTGAAATGGTATATTTTACAGAAGATAAAAATCCATCACCAGCATCGCAACCATCAAGATTCGTGTCTAATGTGTTTTTTCCTTGAATTGTATAATAAGGAGTGCTAGGTGTTGGCGCACAATTTGTTTCAAAAGTCACACCTGTATATCCTGCATTCATAACCTCCGTTTGAACATCTGTAAGTTCACTTGCATCACAACAAATAGATTGAATATTAGTATTATTAAAAGGATTGTTGCCAAAAGTATTTATGATTCCATCTTTTATATTTAATGTCGTCAATGGATTGTTTGCGAGTGTTAAAGATCCAATAACATTTGCATTACTTAAATCTAATGAAGTCAACTGATTCTGAAAACAGACAAATTGTGTAAGGTTTGTTAAATTAGACAAATCTATATTAGTGATTTGATTGTTGGCAAAACTCAGCATTTGTAAGTTAATTAAGTTACCTACATCTAAGTGTGTGAGTCCATGTCCGTCCAATTGCAATTCTGTTAAATTAATTAAATGATTAAGATAAAATTCAGAATTATTAGAATTAAAAACACCATTAGAAAACTTTTCCAAATTAGTCAATCCAGTTAAATTGAAATCGCCAGCGCTTCCAAAGCTCAAGTTCGTGTCAACAATTCTCAAAGAACTTAAGTCAGAAAGATTAACTTCTCCCGAAAAAGAACGCAAATACAACTCTTCTAAATGTATCAATTTTCTAATATCTAGGTTTTCACTATCGGTACCAATTAATGAAGTTCCAGAACCAATGTGTAACTCTATGAGGTTTGTAAACTGTTCAATACCTTGAAAAGTTCGGGCATAATTATTAGTTACATTCAAAATAGTTACGGCTGCGGCTTCACTAAGTTGAATTTCTCCATCGTTATTTGTGTCAACACCATCGGCAATTAATTCACTTTTAAGACTTGGATCGCCAATATTTACAATTTGTGAATGCGAAATATATGTACATAACAAAAATGCACAAAGTAGGTGAAAATGCTTCATTTTTTAAGAATTTAGTTCGTGGAGGAATGCTAAGAAAGTTAATTTTGAAGCCAAAAAAAATGAAATAATCACTTTTTCGATAAAGTACAAACAATTAAATAGCCGCATTAATCATTTCAATATAACAGCTTCTAAATCTAAACATTTCGCTGTATCTTTGTAATTTAGAATCAATTTACATTGAAGCAATATCAAAACGTTTCACTAATTGAAAAAGATCAAACAAAAAACAACATTGTGAAAATAGAAAAGAAAGACATACAAGCAGCATTAAGTACTATCACTGTTCCAGGTGAAGGCGCAAACATGATTGCTAGCGGAGCGGTACGAAACATAATGACATTTGCAGATGAAATTGTAGTTGATATTGTTATTACGAATCCTGCATTACAAGCAAAGAAAAAAGTAGAAACAGAAATCACTTCAGTATTGCATAAAAAAGTACATGCAGACGCCAAAGTAAAAGTAAATATAAAAGTTGAAGCGCCTGAAAAACCTCAAATCAAAGGAAAATCATTGCCAAATATCAAAAACATTGTGGCAGTTGCTTCTGGAAAAGGTGGCGTTGGGAAATCAACAGTAACGGCAAACTTAGCAGTTACTTTAGCAAAAATGGGCTTCAAAGTTGGTGTATTAGACGCGGATATTTACGGGCCATCAATGCCAATAATGTTCGATGTTGAAGGCGAAAAGCCGTTATCTGTCCGAGTTGGCGATGTTTCTAAAATGAAACCTGTGGAAAGTTATGGAGTCAAAATGCTTTCTATCGGATTCTTCACAAAACCAAATCAAGCCGTAGTTTGGCGTGGACCAATGGCAAGCAAAGCTTTAAACCAAATGATCTTTGATGCCGCTTGGGGCGAATTAGATTTCTTACTCATCGACTTGCCTCCAGGAACCGGAGACATTCACTTAAGCATCATGCAATCGCTACCAATAACTGGCGCAGTTGTAGTAAGTACACCACAAAATGTTGCCTTAGCAGATGCTAGAAAAGGAGTTGCAATGTTTCAACAAGAAAGTATAAACGTTCCTGTATTGGGAATTATAGAAAATATGGCGTACTTTACTCCTGAAGAGTTGCCAAATAGCAAATACTATATCTTTGGAAAAGAAGGTGCTAGAAACCTAGCGAAAGATATTGATGTACCATTTTTGGGAGAAATTCCATTAGTGCAAAGTATTCGAGAAGCTGGCGATGTTGGACGACCTGCAGCAATGCAAACAGGAACATTACTAGAAGCTGCTTTTGAAAAACTGACGCAAAATGTTGTGCAAGAAGTAGTAAACAGAAACGAAAGTTTACCTATAACAGAAGCCATTAAAATTACAACAATGGCAGGTTGTTCAGCAGTAAAAAAATAAATCACGTAAACAAGATATAGATGACAATCGAAGAATTAACAAGCAACGTAGAAAAGGCATTAGACGAAATTCGTCCCTTTCTTCAAAGTGATGGTGGCGATATCAGACTCGTGGGAATTGAAAATGGAACGTTGGTAAAAGTACAACTAGAAGGTGCTTGTGTCGGATGTAGTGTAAATCAAATGACACTGAAAACTGGAGTTGAAATGACGATTAAAAAACATGTTCCTCAAATAGAAAAGGTGATCAATATTGAAGCTTAATTGGGCGTGACCACAAGGGTCAGGCTTTCGGCAGTCGCTTTTTGCTATCAGTCTTCGAGTTCCTCAGACTTCTAACAAAAGAGCTTCAACAAAGCCTCAATCCTTCACGCAAAAGTGAACAATACTAAAAAATAGTAAACAATAATACATAATTTATACTCCTGATAAGATTGCTAATCTGGCAGGTTTATGTAGATAAAAGATACCCACTTTCGCGGGCATTTATATGATTAAAACAGATATACTAATAATTGGCGCAGGTCCAACAGGACTTTTTACTGTATTTGAAGCAGGATTACTAAAATTAAAATGTCACCTAATTGACGCGTTGCCGCAACCTGGCGGACAATGCTCTGAGATATACCCAAAAAAACCAATCTACGATATTCCAGGATTTCCAGAAGTTTTGGCGGGCGATTTGGTAGACAATTTAATGAAGCAAATTGAGCCGTTTGAACCAGGATTTACCTTAGGCGAACGTGCGCAAACCATTGAAAAATTAGACGATGGAACATTTGTCGTAACTACAAACAAAGGAACAAAACATCAAGCGCCAATTGTTGCAATTGCTGGCGGATTGGGAAGTTTTGAGCCAAGAAAACCACCTATTCAAAACTTAGCAAACTACGAAGACAAAGGTGTAGAATACATCATTCGCGATCCAGAAATTTATCGAGATAAAAAAGTAGTCATTGCTGGCGGAGGCGATTCTGCACTCGATTGGAGCATCTTTTTAGCCGATGTTGCTTCGGAAGTAACTTTAGTTCACCGAAGATCAGAATTTCGTGGCGCGTTAGATTCTGTTGAAAAAGTACAAGAACTCAAAAATATTGGAAAAATCAACCTAATTACACCTGCGGAAATCACAGGAATTCATGGAGAAGATAAAGTTACAGGTGTTGAGGTTTCTAAAAAAGGAGAAAAATCTTTTATATATGAAACCGATCATTTCATTCCATTATTTGGATTGGCACCAAAATTAGGTCCAATTGGAGATTGGGGATTAGAGATTGAGAAAAACGCCATTAAAGTTGACAATACATTAGATTATCAAACAAACATTCCAGGAGTATATGCTATTGGCGATGTCAATACATATCCAGGGAAATTAAAGTTGATTCTTTGTGGATTTCATGAAGCAACGTTAATGTGTCAAAGTGCATACCAACGGATTTTTCCAGACAAAAAATACGTAATGAAATATACAACTGTAAGCGGAATTGATGGTTTTGACGGAACTCGAAAAGAAGCACCAAAAGCAGTTGTAAAAGCGATAAATTAATTTCGATACAAAATTCTTTCAGAATTTCACTCAATTACCTAAGTTTGAGTTTGAAAAACGTCATTGCGAGATTTTGTAAAAATCGTGGCAATCTGTTACTTTAATCAACAGATTACTTCGTCGCAAACTCCTCGTAAAGACTTAGCAAAGTAAAGAAGTTATTCAATTTGACGAAATTCGAATTCAAAAAACGTCATTGCGAAAGTTTTTTATATTTGGCGTAAGCAGAAATAGAAAAAAGTTGTGGCAATCTGTCTTTCGATCAACAGATTACTTCACTATCGTTCGTAATGACGCAGTAAAGCAATATGTCAATTCGAGTGATTTTTTGTAAAAACAAATTGCACTTCGATAAACTCAGTGGAGCTATCGAGAATAACTAGGAATCACAAATCTAACATCAACAATCGTTAATCGAAAATCGTTAATCAAAAATGTCACAAGTAGATATTACCATAAAAATAACAGACCGAGAAGGCATTGTGCACGAAGTACAAGCGCCAACTGACATGGCAATGAACCTCATGGAAATTGTACGTTCATACGAATTAGCACCTGAAGGAACGATTGGAATTTGTGGCGGAATGGCAATGTGTGCTTCGTGTCAATGTTATGTAAAATCGGATCATATACTACCCGAAATGAGCGTTGACGAAGATATGATGCTTGCTGAAGCGTTTCACGTAGAAGATAATAGTAGACTTGGTTGCCAAATTCAAATGACACCAGAAATGGATGGTTTGGAAGTTGAGTTGGCGCCTGAGAGTTAGGGTTTATCTTACTCTTTCTAAAATAATATTAAAAGGAGAAAAGTCTTGTTGCGTACTAATTTTATCATCATCTACAAGAATAAATTTTTTATTATTTGTTCTTTCCCAACTTATCTCACTTTTATACCTTAAATTATAATGTATAATACCATTTTTATATCGAACATCTTCATATTTCTGAGGAAAATGTGGAGATCCATCATATTGAATAGATAATAGGCCTCTTTTATTTTTATAGATAATTAAGAATTCTGGAGCTCCAAACATTTCTTTTTCCTTAGTTGAGGGATTTTCATAATAAGAAAACTTCCATCGACCAAAAAAACGTGGTCTAGTTGCCTTTTCAATTCTGATATATTCTCTACCTCGAACTATTAAAACATCATTATCATCTATGGTAGCTTTTGTTGGTGTAGAAGTGCTAATCTCTAATAATTCATCTTTTATTTGTGCAGGATATTTACGATTTCCATTTTCAAAAATATAATTACTTCCATTTTTTGTAATCAATATTTCATCGCTCTCACTCTCTTCATCAACCCAATAACCTTCAAAATTAGCATGATTGGATTCGCAAGATATTGTTAATAAGATTGCTATTCCTAATAATAGATTTCGTACCATATTTCTATAATTTGTAATTGTAAACTTTCATTAAAAGTAGGTATAAAATATTGAATTAACAATTTAGGATAATAAAGATTACAATTTTTATAGTTTTCTAAAATCACTCTCCAAAGCAATCTTCTGAACAGCATCTAACAAATTATGTACATACGAAGAAGCTTCTAGTTCTACCATTTCAGGTTGTACGCAATACGTTCCTAAAAAATGAACTTTTTTCAAAGAGTCAAAATAATCGGTTGCTTCTGAATGTTGTAACAGTTCTAATAATTCTTTTTGCGCTTGTGTTATTTCTTCTTTTTCTACCATAAAAAATAGCTTTAAATTTCTTTTCTAATACGAATATCTAAAGTAAATGATTTTATTGGAAAGTGGTGTTCGGTATAGCGAACATGTTGATAATCAAGTGTTTTATGATGTGAAATGCTTGGTAATTTTCAGTAGAAAATGTGTTTTAGTTACAGTTTTTAATGTAAAAAACTTGATTTGCTATTGAATTACAATTAAGCAACTTGTATGACACTGAATCATACTTCGACTCCGCTCAGCATAAAAGTTCAGTGTGACGTAATCAAACAACCATAGCAATTATCCACAAACAGATTACTTCGACTTAGCTCAGCACAAGCACTTCACTAGCGTTCGTAATGACGTTTCCATGAAAATTAAAAATGTAAAACGCTAAATATTAAATGTAAAAGTTTTTTTTCGAATAACGAATAACGAATAACGAATAACGAATAACGAATAACGAATAACGAATAACCGAATCAACAAACAAACAAACCCAAAAACCCAACACCAAAATCTAATACGTCCAAAAATCTAAGCAAGTCTAAGAAGTCTAAAAAGAACTCTTATAATCCGCCAATTTCCTCGGACCTTCCAACACTTCACGTTCAATTTTCAAAACGCCTTCATCGGTTGTAGAAGTATACCATTTTATCAAGGTAATTTCGTTGTTTTCAATCTCAATTCCTGTAACACTTCTTGGATGTACGCAACTTCCATCGTTGAAAAAAGAAATTTCATCCGTAGGATTTGGAAATCGTGGGCGATGTGTATGTCCTGTTACCGTAATTAAATTATGATTAGCGGTAATCCACTTTTTAATTTTTCGCTCAACTTTTCTTAGATTCTTGTAGTTTTTCGCAGGACTCGTAGGATCATGAATGCCAATAATTTGAAGTGGTTTCCATAAAGCACGCACCATAAAACGACTCCATTTCCAAAAAATATAATTCCACCAATCGGCTTGATGTCCGTGTGTGAGAAAAATTTCCTGCTTCGTTTCTGTGTGTTGCAACACAATTCCTTCATGATATTTCAGATCGGTAAATAAAGGTTTGTCAGTGCCTGTTTTTGGATCAAAATACGTGGATAAATGTTTTTTTACATATTTTTCATTGCGATACACCATGTCATGATTTCCCCAAATTAAGTGCAACCGATTCGCTTCATGAAACGCTTTCATAATCATATACACATTTTTATGTGCTGAGAAAATTGATTTAAAACCTAAATTTTCCCACAATTCGTCACCATCGCCGAGTTCGCAATATGAAAAACCATCTTTGTAATATTGTTTCAGCGCATGAAAATAGATGTTTCTATTATTTGCAAAATCATCAGCAAAACTATTATCGCCACGATGACAATCACTAAACAAAATAAATTTTGAAGATTGATTAAAAGGAATTTTAAGCGCTTTTTTATAGGCGTTCGTTAAACGAGTTTGTGAAGACATGCGGTTATTTTTCAAGCTAAATATCGTGAAAATAAACGAACAAACGAAAGTATATATGCTATTAACAATAGTAGTGATATTAAGACATTTTGTAAGATTCAGTATCTTTGTAGACTAAAGAGTTATGATTATGGATATGAAAACTGAACACAACGATTTAAAATTACCACTTCAACTTGTCATTAGCTTTGATCAAGTAATAGCTCACTACGATAGATTTGCAGAAGATGAAAATCATCCGTATCACAAATCTGCCAAAGAAATCATTCAATATTTAAGCAAATATCCTGAGTTGCGAGAAGGTTTTACAGATTTTTCAAAACTGGCAAAATATGAGGAGCAAATTGACTTGGTTTTGGAAGGAATATTTCCTGAAATCCTTACCGATAATGAAATTAAAGTGGCAACAATTCCATTTTCATTTCAATCATTCAAATATTCAAATCGACTTAAAACAATTTTAAAAGATGCTGGAGATGAATATGATTTTACCGCACGAAATTTAGCAGAAAAAGAGTTGTATTTGCACGCTTGTGTCATGATTTTGAATATATGTTATGGTTATACAATCGATTTGAAACGTCCTTACTATTTTGATATTCCAGATAAAAATTTAGGCATAACCAAACATTATAGAGTTGCCTTTAATGGCGATTTCTGCCAAGTAATTCCAACAGAAAATGCGCCTAAAATAACGGAAGAAGATGTTCGTTTATTATTAGATAATTACGATAATTTAGAAGTTTGGAAACAAAAATTTCCGCTTGATAGCTACGTTTTCAAAGGTTTTGGAATCATGAACTTATTTGATGTAACTTTTGATGAAACATTATCATCGATACGTGAAAATTTACTAAGAAGTGATGATGATTTAGTGCCTTCATTGCGTAAAAATTTAAGTGAATTCTTTAATATAAAGGATTTAAAACTTGGTTTTTCAGTATATGGAAGTATTGAAAAAGACACGTACAGAAGTCATATAAAACGATCAGATAGTTTACTGTTTAAAAATGATGAAGAAGTCGCTTGCGCTGAATTTTTCTGTCAAGGAGTTGTCGAAAATATTTTTAATAAAAAAGAAGAAATTGCAATTTCCGATTTGGAACGTTACAGACAAACTTCAGGTGAAAACGGATTTTATAAACGACTGAAAGCGCAAGGAATTCAAAGTATTATTCTAATTCCGATTATTGCTTCTAAAGGAAGAGATTTGGCGGTTTTAGAAATTGCTTCGCCAAGAGCGTACGAGTTAAATTCTGTAAATCAACAAAAATTAAGAGATATTATTCCTGTGTTTGAAGCTGCGGTTTCGCGTGCTTCTGAAGATTTTCAAAACGTATTAGAAGCCACAATTCAAGAACAATATACGTCTATTCATCCTTCTGTAAAGTGGCGTTTTTATGCTGCTGCAGAGAAATATCAGTACAAATTATCGGAGCAAGTGGAAAACCCTATGATTGAAGATATTGTGTTCGAAGATGTATATCCATTATTTGGACAAAGCGATATTAAAGGTTCTTCGTTAGCACGTAATGAGGCGATAAAAGAAGATTTAACAACTCAATTGCAATTAGCAATCAAAGTATTAGAAGCTGCTTTGCAACAAGATCATTTACCTATTTATGAAGAGTTAATTTTTAGAGTTGAAACTTATTTAACGGAAACAGAAGATGGTTTAAAAGCGGGTGACGAAATAGGAATTTTACAATTTTTTAAGAAAGATATCTATCCAGTATTCAATCATTTAAGAGCGAAAAATTCGAAACTTACGTTATTAATTAAGGAATATTTCAACAGTTTGGACGAAAACTTAAAAGTTGTATACGACAAGCGAAAAGCCTATGAAGACAGCGTAAATATTCTGAATAAAAGATTGTCAAATTATTTAGACAAAAAACAAGAAGATGCGCAAGCCATGTTTCCGCACTATTTTGAACGTTACAAAACAGATGGCGTTGAGTACAACATGTACATTGGGAAATCGTTGGTGAGAGATAAAACCTTTCATAAACTCTATTTGTACAATTTACGTTTATGGCAATTGCAAAACATGTACGAAATGGAGCAAGTGGCGCATACTGCTCGGAAAGAAATGGATCACGATTTAGAAGTTGCGTCTTTAATATTAGTACATAGCAGTCCGTTAGCGATAAAATTCCGAATGGATGAAAAGCAATTTGATGTAGATGGCGCGTATAATATTCGCTATGAAATCATTAAAAAACGAATTGATAAAGCCAATATAAAAAATACTACAGATCGATTAACGATTCCTGGGAAAATCGCCATTGTATATTCACAAGATAAAGATGCGCTTGAATACATGAAATATATCAAATATATGCAAGCTAAAAACTATTTTGGAACGCTTGAAAAACTAGAAATTGAAGATTTGCAAGGCGTTTCAGGTTTACGAGCGTTGCGCGTGGAAGTCATTTATCAAGATGATTTTAATGAAAAATCGTCCATGACTATTGATGAACTTATGCAAGGAATGAAAGCGTAAAAAGATGTAAAACCGCTGCGCTTTTTGAGTTAAAAATAAAGACGTACGCTAACTATTAAAAAAAGCCTTCTAAAGTTGATTTAGAAGGCTTTTTATATTATGATCCAATATCAGGAATTATTTCGGCAAGTGTTTCTGGTCGCATCGCAAACGCAATACCAAATGCAATTACAGATATTATAATTCCTACCATAAAAACTAAATATGTCAATCGTAGAATTTTATATTTTCTATCCAACACTTTTCCTAAAAAGTATAAATCTTTCGTAAGAGACGAATACAAATAATCTTTATCTTTCATCACTTCACCAATCGCCCATTCAAAATCGGGCAAACTCATTTTGTGAAAGTTTCCAAAAAATAACAAGTTTACATTTTTATTCTCAACATCTTTTTTGTCAAATTTTCCTTCAGTTACATTTGGTCGTGTTGCCAAAATAGACAAAACCATAGAAACTACGGTAAACAATGTAAACACAACTGTAGGAATAATTAAATGCGCATTATCTGCTTGATCTAACTTAGAAACCAATGTTGATAATACCAATGAGATAATAATGGCATTTACCGATAATAGTATGTTGGCTTTCGTATCAGCAATGTTACTAAGTTCTATATGGTTTTTTAGTGTGACACGAAACATGGTTTCAATTCCGCGTTCAGGAGTATCAACTTTTGTTTTCTTAAACTTTAATTCTGCTTTTTTCTGTTTCAGTTTTGTAACTTCTCTTGAAACCTTATTCTTGGATTTCAATAATTTGGCAAGATTCTTTCCTTTTCGCTTTTGCCAATTTTTTGCAGCGTATGGTGTATGAAATTTGTGGCGTTCAGATAAAAAGTTGATATTTTCTTTAAGCCAAGCCGATTCTGAAATTGATTCGTTTTGGGTTAATTCAATTTCTTTACGAAGCAACTCTGTTACATCTTCAAAATTTTTGCTTCCAATATGTCCACAATCTGCATCACAAATAATTTGTTCTAGTAAGTTTTTAGGTTTCTGTTCTACTTTTGTTACTAGAATCAAGTTGCTAATTGCTTCAATATCACTTTCTGAAGCCTTGTGTTTGTTAAGAAAATCAGTGGCAATACGCGCACTTCTTTCTTCATGATCCACAACTCCATCAACATAACCAACGTCATGAAACCAAGCGGCAATAATCAATTGTTGTGCTTGTGGTTCTTTAATTTCAAGTCCTTTAATAAGTTCTTTCGTTTTGCTTACGACTGACTTTGTGTGTGTTAAGTTGTGATATACATATGATTTATCTACATTTTTATTAAGATATTCTACAACATACTTTTCAACTTCAACAATAAGAGTATCCATAAAGATTTCTTTAATTTGAGTAAAAATACTAAACTTTCAGCAATGTTCATCAAAGAACGGGAAAACCTCAAAATTAGTCTGTTTATTTATAAAAATTTTCACATTTATCATGATGTAAGCTTACACTATAAAAACGACTAGTTTAGTGTGAAAAATATTCCTAAAATAAAATTATACGGAACTGAAAGTTGTCACAAAACAATTTATTACAAAGAAGTTTTGAGCGCAACGGGTTTTCCATATCAATTTCTAGATGTAGAAGAAAGCGAAGAACACGCAGAAGAACTGCGAAATTTATATGAAAATAGAAAACTAAATTTCCCTACAATTACTATTGGAAACAAAAAACTCAGAAATCCACGCAAGGACGAACTTGAAAATTGGTTGCTCAAACTCATCAAATGAAACTACTAAAAAGAATTCAAAAATTACCAATTGGCTATTCAGAAGTAAAGTATTCCGATAAAAAAATATGGTGTCACAAAAAGTGAATTCAATCATGGAAATAGTTACAAAATATATGCAGAAGAATTAGGTGGAAATAACTTCATAAGTCTCAACTATTATATTACAAATCTGCGTGAAATCTTAAAACCATGCGAAATGCCGCAAGAAAAAGTGATTCACTTTCTTGAAAACTATGAATCATATGAGTCAATACATTAAAATTTTTGAGTCAATATATTAAATAGTGAATTGTTATCTTTAGCAAAAATTTAGTTCATGATAAAATCGTTACAATATTTTGTAGTAGCTGTTAGTATTCTGTGCGTTAGCGCATGCGCAACGTTTGAAGCGCAGTATGCAAATAACTTGGAAGAATATAAATTTCCAGCAGATAAGGAAATAGATCATTCGTTTTACCTTATAGGTGATGCTGGTAATTCACCTTCAGGCGGAACATCTATTGCGTTAAAAATGTTAGAAAAAGATTTAGAAAAAGCTTCCAAAAATAGTACAGCCATCTTTTTAGGTGATAATATATATCCATCTGGTTTGCCAAAAAAGTCAGCTAAAGGAAGAGAGTTTGCCACGCATCAATTGGAAGTGCAAACAGCAATTACTAAAAACTTTAAAGGAAATACAATCTTCATTCCTGGGAATCATGATTGGTATAACAATAGTTTGCAAGGATTAAAACGACAAGAAAAATTTATAGAAAACATTCTTGGAAAAGACTCATTTCTACCAGAAAACGGCTGTCCTATTGAAAAAATTCATGTCAATGACGAAATTGAACTTATCACAATTGATACGCAATGGTATATTGTAAATTGGAACAATCATCCAACAATAAATGACGATTGTGATATTAAAACCAGAACAAAATTTTTAGAAGAATTTAGTAGCTTAGTCAAAAAAGCACGTGGAAAAACTACCATTGTTGCCTTGCATCATCCGATGTACACAAATGGTCCACATGACGGACAATATACTTTTAATACGCACATGTCGCCAGTTCCAATATTGGGATCTTTGAAAAACTTAATCCGCTCCACAAGCGGAACAGCAAATGTTGATATGTCTAACAAACGCTATAATGAATTAAGAAAACGCATCATTGCGCTTGCACAGGTAAACGATAAGGTCATTTTTGTTTCTGGACACGAACACAGTTTACAATACATTGTAGAAGACAATTTACGTCAAATTATAAGTGGTTCAGGCTCAAAAATATCTGGAACTCGAAATGTTGGTGGCGGACAATTTTCATATGGAACAAATGGATATGCGCGCTTAGACGTTTTTAAAGATGGATCTTCCTTTGTGCGTTTCTATTCGGCAACCGAGAATAAAATTGTATTTGAAACGGAAGTAAAAAGAGCTGATGCGAGAGAAGTGAAAACTATATATCCAGAAACATTTCCAGAAGAAGTATTAGCATCTGTTTATACCAAAGAAGAAACAGATAAATCTAATTTTTATAAATTTTTATGGGGCGATCGGTATCGAAAACAATATAGTACGCCTGTAAAAGCACCAACGGTAGACTTAGACACGCTTTTTGGCGGATTGAAACCTGTACGAATGGGCGGAGGAAATCAATCAAAATCATTGCGATTAGAAGACAAAAACGGAACACAATACGTAATGCGCGCACTCAGAAAACAAGCATTACGCTACTTACAAGCCGTACTTTTTAAAGATCAATACATAAAAGGGCAATTTGATGATACTGTTACAGAAGATTTAATATTAGATGTGTTTTCAGGAGCACATCCATACGCACCTTTTGCCGTAGGACCTTTGGCAGATGCAGTTGGAATATATCACACAAATCCAGTATTGTATTATGTGCCTAAACAAAATGCATTAGGACAATTTAATGAAGATTTTGGGGACGAATTGTATATGATAGAAGAACATACTTCGGAAGGTCATAGCGACAAAGCAAGTTTTGGGTATCAAAATGAATTGGAAAGTACAGACGACTTCATAAAAAAATTACACAAAGATGAAGACATTGTTGTTGATGAAGCATCTTACATAAGAGCACGTTTATTTGATATGCTTATTGGCGATTGGGACAGACACCAAGATCAATGGCGTTGGATAGAATTTAAAGAAAACGGAAAAAGAGTATTTCGTCCGCTTCCGCGAGATAGAGATCAGGCATTTTCAAAAATGTCGGATGGTTTTGTATTAGGAGTTGCCACAACAGTTATTCCAACAGCACGATTATTACTTAGCTATGATAAAGACATAAAGGATGTAAAAGGTATGAATGTAGAACCATATCCGCTTGATATGGAAATAATTCAGCAATCCGGGAAAGATGTTTGGGACGCGCAAGTAAAAGCGATTCAAGATGGTTTGACGGATGAAGTTATTGAAAAAGCATTCTTAGCATTTCCGGAAGAGGTACGTGATGAATCTATGGAGAAAATCATAATGTATCTAAAAGGAAGACTTAAAAATCTACAAGCAATTTCTGATCGTTATTACAAAGTTATCAATAATCTTGCTGTCATTAAAGGAACAAATAAAGATGATTGGTTCGACGTTAAGCGTATGATTAACGGTCAAACAAAAGTAACTGCATATAGAATTAAAGGTGGAGAAAAGAAAGATATTTTCCATGAACGTATATATGACAGAAGTGAAACTGAAGAAATTTGGATTTACGCATTAGATGATGATGATGTTTTTCACGTATCAGGATATGGAAGAAATTTGATCAAGGTACGTTTAATTGGTGGACAAAATAATGATACATACGATATTAAAAACGGTGATAAAGTCACCTATTACGATTACAAATCAAAGAAAAACACCATTAAAACAGGTGAAGGACACAAAGTCTTAACAGACAATTACGAAACCAATGTGTACGATTATAAAAAACTAAAAAACGGAACAACACAATTGCTTCCATCGCTAGGATTTAATCCAGATGATGGAATGAAAGTAGGTTTTTCGGCAATGCGAACCAACTATGGTTTTGCACGAAATCCGTACACTTCGCGCCATAGTTTTAGAGCAGCGTATTACTTTGCTACGAGTGGATTTGATGTTGGTTACTTAGGAGAATTCAATAACGTTATTGGACGATGGAACTTATTACTTGGTGTAGATTTCACTAGTCCAAATTATGCAGTTAACTTCTTCGGATTTGGGAACAATAGTTCAAACGCGAATGCAGATGATGATGACGGATTAGACGCGAATTTAGATTACAATCG
The DNA here is from genome assembly GCF_009901525.1 of Kordia antarctica. Classification (NCBI taxonomy): domain Bacteria; kingdom Pseudomonadati; phylum Bacteroidota; class Flavobacteriia; order Flavobacteriales; family Flavobacteriaceae; genus Kordia; species Kordia antarctica. Next base: position 2,912,179 of record NZ_CP019288.1, on the reverse strand, counting down.
TGTTAAAATAAGAACATTAAAATTTACACCAGCATTAGTTTGGCGTGGACAATTAGGCGGAAGTTTACGCGCAGGTTTGGTATATGAAAGTAATGAAATAGAACGCTCTCCAGGACGTTTCTTGGATCAAAACTTACCAGCAAACTCTACTGTATTTGACCAACAAGATTTCTATGGTGTCAACGCAAAATATCATTTTGAAAACAGAGATAACCAAGCGTTTCCAACAATGGGAATGGAAGTAAGTTTAGAAACTGGATACAAAAATAACGTAAGTACTTCCAAAGGATTTGGATATGTAATTCCAGAATTTACTATAGATCACCGATTAATTTCAAGCGGACGACTGGTATTGGCTACAAAACTGCGTGGACACGTTAACTTTGGTGACGAATTTGAATTCTATCAAGGAGCAACTTTGGGCGCTAACACAGGATTGAGAGGTTTCCGAAATCAGCGTTTTACAGGGAAAAGCGCGTTTGTACAAACAACAGACATTCGTTGGAATGTTCGCAAAGTAAAAACAGAATTAGTGCCATTAACTATCGGACTCTTTGGAGGATTTGATTATGGTAGAGTTTGGGCTGATGGCGATCCATCTAAGAAATGGAATACATCTGTTGGTGGCGGAATTTGGTTAAACGGAGCCGATGTGCTTACGGCTAATCTGTCGTTATTCAATTCAGAAGATGGACCACGATTTGCTTTCGGTCTTGGATTTGGATTTTAAAAAACGGGTATGAAATTATTTAGAAATCAAAGAAGAAAGCTCTTGAAAAATAAAAAAATTGGAAACTATCTCGCATACGCAATTGGTGAAATTGTCTTAGTTGTGATTGGGATTCTCATTGCAGTTTCATTAAATAATTGGAATGAAAGTCGAAAAGAAAAACAACAACTCGCCAATATTTACAATAGTATTACGAATGATTTGAACAATGATCTTGAAGAAATAGATAAAATCCAAAGTTTTTATAAAACAGCAGCTCCGTTATATTCTAAAATACTAAATGATTCTGTAACGCGGATAGAATATTTACTGAATCCACAATTGACATACTTAACCATAGGATTTCCCGAAATAACGTTTAATAAACGCGGTTACAATCAACTAACAGATTTCAATATAGATAATTTTCAGGATAGTTTGCCAACACAAATTATTGCTTTTTATACAGAACGTTTGCGCGAAATTAAAATAGATGATGATTTGCGAGCAAATGATTTTCAAGAAAACTATTCACATTACAAAAAAAATTACGAATGGTGGGCAGATCTAATCTCAATGAAAGGAAGTCAAGAATTTATTGAATATGCAATTACGGATCCTGATTATAAAAATAGAGTTGCAAGCGTATATTTTGTAACCTACAAAGTGTTTTTGCCAGAATTAAAAAAGTTCAAAGAACAAGCGGAAGTGATTTTGGAAGAAATAGAAAAACGGAAAGAATAATGTGTTTTTAAAACCCAAAAAAACAAAAAAACAAATCAACAAATCAACAAAAAAAATAAATTAACCAGCAACCAGCAGTTGGTTAATTTTTGGGTGCTTGATTTCCAGTTATTTACAAAATAAGGAGTCCGAAAAAGGGTTCATTTCTATGCTTTTCGGTACTCTGAAACGGTACTCTTATAACACCCTTAAATTGCTATATTTCTACTTGATTTTTCAGCATTCAAAAATTAAATTTTTGAATATAAATATACCGTCAAATGATTATCAGTTTTTCTATGAATTTCTAACAAAATTACATGAAAAATGATAAAAAATAAACAAACAAAAAGAAAATCTATTTTAGATGGTTTGGATTTGAATTCAATTCCAAAGTCAACCAAACCATTAATAGATAAGAAAAAGGTTTTAAAGCATCCAGTTACAAAATTAGTCATTTGTGGTATAGCAATCTATGGAATATTGAAAGTATCGAAATATTTTGTAAATGGCTATGCAGAACTAATTAGAGCAACAAAAAACTTACGTAAAGCACGTAGTCAATAAATTCATGCTTCATTTTGTTTTACTGCAATTTGAAGCTGTTCAATCATAACATCTATACTTGGTAGTTGATTTCTCTTGAAACGTTCCCAAAGGTCATAAAAAGAACCAATCACATCAGCTAGGTGTGGTTGGTTTTCTTTTGTTGGTGTATTGTATGATGGTTTCTCTTTTCGTCCATCAATAAGAATCAGCATTTTTTTCTGTTTCTTATTTTCATCTTTTGTGATGATAGCCGTATCTAAATTGATAATGTCACGAATATTGTAATGCTTGCACAGCCAATTCAAAAATTCTCTTTTATGTTTTATTCTCCCTTTTTCATCAAATACAATATGTGTATTTACAACTATAACAGCTTTTCCATCATCTTTCATAGTTAATAGCGCAAGTGCAGAAATTAACTCTTGTACTTGAAAAGTATCTGCCATAAAATGTGCATTGTCTAAATGCTCTTCAATAATATCTAGTTTTTCATTTTTGGTTTTCGTTGATTTTAGTAATGGTGGATTACACACGACAATATCAAAAGATTTGTGCATTTCTTTAGGATAAGGTGAAGTAGGATCGTAATTAGTTATTTCATTGAAATTTGAAAACTTGAGAGACTTTCTTTTTAACTTACACAATTCGTTTGCATGAGTAACACGTTCATTTGCCCCGACTAATAAATTACCACTACCTGCGGTTGGATCGAAAATAGAAGTAGCTTCTTTCATTTGTAAATACCTAGCAATCATCATAGCAACAGGTAAAGGCAGAATTTGACTATGCTCAAACCGCTGTTTATCATTAGTAAAGCTTCTGTCAAATTGTAAGTTTTTCCAAAAGTTTCGCATCCCATCTATCCAAACGTAGTTTTCATTCGCATGACGATAGACACTTCTAAAATGATCGATGGTGCTTAATTCGATAGCTTCTCCAAGTGTTTCCTTATTTGGAAATTTCTTTGATGTACTTAAATTTTCAATTTGTGAAAGTGTAGGCTTTTTATGTTTATAGTATAGTAGACTCATTCCTGCAACAAAGCTATCGAAGTAAAATTTAGGAATTTTCGGTTCGTTAATTGCAACGTCGGTATCAATAAAATCATTTTCGTCAAGTTGCTTGGAAAGCATATTCTCAATGTAGACTTCAATACATTTTTTTGATTCAAACAAAGCGTTTATTTTTTCTTGTGTATTTTCACGTTTTTTGAGAAGCTTGGTATATGGAATATCAGTTAAACCTTTTCCTTTTTTTAAATCGCCTAACTTTTCTGATAGTTTCTTTATTTTTCTATCAATACTATCAATTCCGATAGTAAGATCAGCAATAGGTCTAAAGTTCTGCATCAGATATAGCCAACGATATGATTGTTTGTCATTATCTAAAATTTGTTCAAGTGTTTGCACAGAAATATATCCTTTAATTAAACTCACATAAGGATATTGTAAATCAGCAGGATAGTCTAGCCTTTTAAAAATATCAAAACCATTGATTTGCCAATGTCTATCAAGTTCACGAGAATTGATATTAATACCCAAATCGCTATAATTTTTAAGCTGTGATAGTTCAAAAAGTTCAAATTCAGACAACTTATGAAGCGTTTCAATAGTTACCTCAAATAGATATGGAAACTGAATTTTAAGCTTCGGGATTTGTTGTAAGGAAATTAAACCTTTCTGAAAACATTCATGCGCATATAGTGGAACAAGTACATTAGCTACTTGATATGTATTAAAGACAAGATTGGTAGCAAAAGACTTTATTTCAAAACTTTCATTTGTAAACGCTATCAATGGACGAATTGCGATAGCTACACTTGCCTTAAAGCAATTTGGGAAATCTTCAAACCATTCTTTATACAATCGAATGATATATTTGAGTTTATCCAGTCGAAGTGCATCAAAATTAATAGTTGAAGCTTCTTCAATTTCAGTGATTAACGTTTGAATAAGTCGTGTGTCTGTAACCTTGGTTGTCTGTTCAATTGATACTAATTTGTCGATGATTTCTAAAATCAGTAATTGGTCAAAATCAGGTTGATTTTCCAAAATGCCTGTGTTATTAAATTTATGTGTTTTGTCAACAGTAATAACTTCAGTTGAATCTTCATTGATGCTCTCATCTTCATGATCCGTAGTATATTCCCATAAAGAGGGCGGGAGTTCAACAGGCAAAAATTGACCTTTGGCATCTAAGCCTATAATTGCACCCAGATCAAATAAATCTTTCGCTTTTGTTTTATAGTTACGTGGGTATATAGTAATTGAATCAAAATGAGTTCCAAAATGCTTTAAAGCAAAACGTTCTGCAATGATTGTAGCAATTCGTTTATAGTTTTCAAAAACTAGATACTCATCTTTTATAAAATAATCTTTCTTTTTGAAGCGAATTTCTACAATACAAAACTTTAATTTTTCAATAAAAAATTCAGATGCTTTAAAAGATGGAGCAATTGTAATAGCGTTCCAGTCAGTATCACTTTCTATTGCTTTTTTAAGATCATTAGCAAAACGGATATACGCAGGATGATAATCGGCATACCATTTTGTTTCGTCTTTAAAGAAATGCTTGAAACCTAGTTTTTGTAGAAATAAGATTAATTCTTTTGCAATAGGATTAGAGAATACGATTTCGATTCCGTTTTTAGCTGTGTTGTGTATTACGTGTACATTCATATATTAATTTCTTAGTGTTTAAAACACTAAGCTAAAAAGCATGATTGAAATATCATTTGTTCACTTTTGATACTTGGTACAATAAACGTAGTTGCATTTTTAATTTGATATAAAATTTACGCTCAAATGACGAGTAAACATTGAATTTTTAAATATTGTTTGATTAAAATAAAAATGCTTTAACGACAAAAATTAGAACCAAAATTCCATTTTCCTGTATTTATTTCAACACAACATTATATACTCTTTTTTTGCTTAGTGTTTGAAAACACTAAGCTACGAAGCGAAATTGGAATATCATTTGTAAAATTTTGGTCATGGCACGTGGATTGTAGGAAGAAATTGTAGGAGGTTTAAAAAAGAAGGATTATTTTGATTAAATAGAAGTGAAATTTAGAGTTTGATAGAGGTAAATGATACATATTTTGAAAATTAGTTACTTTTTAACAAACAATTTCTGATTTACTCTTTTTAAATCCGTTTATCGCTTAGTGATAAGTTTAAAAGAAAATGAAAAAAATTGATTGATCTATTAATAAAAAGTTTGTAGGTACTATATTAAAAACATACTCATCGCTAAACGATACATTGAAAATTGACTAGAACATTAAATCGGTCACTAAACAATGAATTCTATTTTTTTATAAATGGATTTATAATCTCAGTAATGAAGAAAAACTCAAAAGCTTCAATCATGACAATTGAAGCTTTTAAAATTCAGAATAATTTTAGTTTTACGATAAGTGAAATAATTGGAACTATTCTGTGATTGTAAATGTTTTCATCATGTGAATGGCATCATTGACAAAAAAATCAAAAAACTTTGACTTCGCAGAAAAACTAACGTAGTAGAGTGTTTTATTATATGTATAGAATTGACAGATAGATTTATATTCAATGTTGTTAATAACAGAAGTGTAAATGACAACAATACTTTCTCCATACTTGGTTTGCTCTCTGACCTTTTGAAGCTTGATAATTTCGTTATAGATTTTTCGCTTTTTAATATAATCATCAACAATAGATGGTAATTTTTGATGTAATAGACAAAATGGTTGCTAATTTAATGTAATCTTTTTTGATGTAATAGACAAAATGGTTGCTAATTTAATGTAATCTTTTTCATGTGGACAAAACGGTTGCTGTTTTTTAGGGCTATTTTTTTATTTTCAACAGTAGTTAATATCTTCACATTATCCAACAAAACAGAAACGGGCTCTGCTGGAGAGCAACCCGATAGGGATACATTGGATGCCCGACAAAAAAGTCGATTTAAGAAGCCTTTCTAGGCTTCTTTTTTTATGTCTTTTTAGAGGGCATTATGCCTTTAAAAACTCATTTATAAACTTGATTTTTTTTTTGATGTAATAGACAAAATGGTTGCTAATTTAATGTAATCTTTTTCATGTGGACAAAACGGTTGCTGTTTTTTAGGGCTATTTTTTTATTTTCAACAGTAGTTAATATCTTCACATTATCCAACAAAACAGAAACGGGCTCTGCTGGAGAGCAACCCGATAGGGATACATTGGATGCCCGACAAAAAAGTCGATTTAAGAAGCCTTTCTAGGCTTCTTTTTTTATGTCTTTTTAGAGGGCATTATGCCTTTAAAAACTCATTTATAAACTTGATTTTTCTTTGTTTTGTTAAGCCATTATGGTTTCTTAATTTGTTCTTCAAATCTGAAAAATGTCCATCAATCATATTCGTTGTGTTAGGTATATTCAACTCGTAATTATCATACCAAGTAAATAACCATTTCATGTTTGTATTTAGGCTCCTATAAGCACTTCTCAATCTTTTATGAGTATAATGACTTTTCCCAGTCTCTGGGTTTGTTGTACGCTCATTTAAGAAGAGTTCCCATTTCAAAAACCATAACGTTAAACCACCTTCAAAAGATTCTCTATCTGTCTGCTTTAATAGGCTCACAAGTTCCTTAAGCTCAATAGAGGCAGACATTTTTGGATTTTTGGTTATGTACCTTCGTATAGTTGCAACCTGATGAAACTGGCAAAGCTGTACAGGTAAATCCTTGAATACACGTATAAGTCCTTTTCTTCCATCACAGACAATTGCAACTATGGTATATCCTTTTGATTTGAGGTGATTGACGCCTTGTAAATAGAGTGCGTTTGTTTCCGAACGTACATAATACCAAAGTAGATTTTCCTTAGTATGGGCATCCTTAAATAACATCAATCCAAAACTCCTACCCCAATAGGTTGTGTCCATTAAAACGATAACTTTTTTGGGTATTTTCTCAGGTATAGAAACAATGTGCAAGTCTATTTTACGCTGGATGGTTCTCTTAGAGCATCCATACTTTTGAGCAAGCTGAAAATAAGTCTGTTTGCCTTTGCTGTATTCATCCCAGATTATAGCTGGAATTATAAATTTACCGCCTTTAAAAAACCTGCCACAGGCTAGACATTTATATCGTTGTTTTCCGTTTCTGACTCCATACTTTTTGGTTATGGAGCTGTTACAATAAGTGCATTTTTTTTATTCAAAACCTTTGATTTGCTCCAAAGCTAGTTAATATAAGCTCTAACAGGGTTTTTAGCAACCATTTTGTCTATTACGCCTAATTTTTCGTTTTTCAACTCACGTTTGTAAGCAATAATACCATTATAAATATATTCTTGACCAATTGTCATTAATTCTGTTGGTGTGTAGTTTAAAACACCGTGAAAACCATGAAATTCCCAATCGGGAAGCTTCTGAATTATAAAACCATCAGAAAGCTTTTTGAATAGTTCTTTTTTGGAAAGCTTTGCGGTTGGTTTTGTTGCACAACTCGTAAGTACAATAAGTAGAAATAATATATATCGTATTTTCATAATTCACCACTAAATTTTCACAATAGAAATTTTCTTAGTTCAGAATAATTTACTGTTTTACGTAAGTATCTCCCTTTTTGAGTTCAACAACTTTTTCATTCCCAACATTGAACTTAATTGGAATGGTTGTTCTTTCTCCATTAATTTGATTAATGAAAACGCCCATGTGTAAATGTGGTGCTTGTGAGAACCCTGTGTTGCCACTAAATGCAATTTTTTGTCCTTTCTTAACTCGGTTTCCTAATTTCAAAGCTGTACCTCTATATCTTAGATGCGCATATTCGGCAATTGTTCCGTCATCATGTTCTATCCAAACATAATTTCCATCATTTACACAGGATATTGTTGGACATCCTTTTTTTGAATCTTTTTTTACTTTTATCACTACGCCATCTCTAATAGCGTGAATAGGAGTATTTACAGGCATTGTAAAATCTAAAAAATATTGCCCTTTATGCGAAAATGAACCATTGTAGCCTTGATGAACGATAAAGGAACTGCCCTTTGCATATGGCAAATCATATACATAATCGTCATTGTGTTTTGCATTAATGTTGCCGACAACATATGTGTAATTAGTAGTACATTTCCATTTTTTGTTTTCAACAGGAAATAGGTCAAATAACTCAATGTTTGCTTTAGGTGGCATCACGATTGTCAAAGGAAGTGGTTTGCTTGGTTTACAGCCTGTACCTTTTAATTTGAATTCAACTGAATATGTCAGAGATGTGTTATTTACGCCAAAAATCTTAACTTTCCCAACCATTGATTTACTGGTCGATTCAATTGGGCTTTGAGAAATACAAATACCGCTAAATAATAATATTGATATGAATAATATTGATTTCATTGTTTTATTTTTTCTTCTTCTTTTTGGAAACTTCTTCTGCCATAAGTAACGCATTATAGGCATTCACTATTTTTCCCGATTTGGAAAGAGAACTGAATGGAACAAGTTCTTTTTCTTCGCTTTCTGTTGGTTTATTTACCATAATATCATACGAAACACCCGATTCCATAATAATCTGTTTTACTTCTGCGGCGGTTAAGTTTGGATAATAGGAACGGATTAAAGATGATACACCTGTAACTAGCGCAGACGAATAAGATGTGCCATAATCAAAATCAACTCCCTGTCTTTTGATTATCTTAATATAATCTGCTGGAGCAGAAATATCTACTATTTTTTTGCTGTAATTTGTATAATCAGATATTAGCGTCTTATCGATGGAATATGTAGAACCACTTACTTTTATGAAGTTGTTGCTAATTTCCTTACTATTATAAGTATCGTTTGGGAAATCATTTTCAAAATCTAAATCCAAAGCACTATTACCTGCTGAAGATATTATCAAAACATCTTTCATTTCTGCGTACTTAATCGCATCAATAACCCATTTTTCGTTTAAGGAAAACGGTTTACCTATACTCATATTAATGATTTTCGCATTATTATCTACCGCATACCGAATTGCTAAGGCAATATCTTTATCAAATTCATCTCCAGAGGTTGATATACTCAAAGTCATTAATTTAACATTATCATTTACACCATCAATACCAATATTATTATCTCTTTTAGCCGCTATCAAAGAAGCTACTTTTGTTCCGTGGTTTACTTTCTTTGTTCCTTGAACATTATTATTACCATAAGGAAAATCTTTTAAATCATTAGAGTCATCATTTGTGAGCAATCTATCATTATGACGAAACCCTAACAAGGTTTTTATAGCATTCTTTTCTCTTTTTATATCTTCATTTAATGATTTCGGAGAATAATCATATTTCATATAATAACTCATAGCACCTACATGATGAAATAAGCTATCACTTTTTGTGATAATTACTTTAAGCGAGTCTACTTGTTCAGAATTATATTTCCCATTGAATAACTGTTTTAAAATAATATCAGCATCTTCATATCTTTTCAGCATTCGTTGACACATTTCAATTTCTGAATTTCTTTTTTTTAACTCAGAATCGTAACTTTTTTTCGCAGTTAGATATAAGGAATCTATTTCGTTTTGAGGAATGAATTTTTCATCTATATCTTTATAAACTGAATCATATTTTTTTAATAACCTAGTGCTAGATAAACTACTATAAAAAATAGAATCTCCAACTTTACTACCAACGTAATTCCATCCATTAATATCATCAATATAGCCGTTTTTATCATCGTCTATATTATTATTTTGAATTTCATTAACGTTTACCCATATTTGATTTTTTAAATCTTCATTATCAATGTCAATTTCTGAATCAATAATTGCAACAATTATATTGTCACTTTCTTTTTCATTTAAAATTTTCTTATATGCTTTCTCAATACTTATTCCTGGAATAGAATCATCCAGTATATCTTTGTAGTACCAATAATCGTTTAAATCTTGTTCAGATAAATTCTTTTTAAAATAAGATTTATCAACTATTAATTTTCGATACGATTTTTCAGTAGCATTACAACTTATTAATAATAAGCTTAAAGTGATAATTACAGTTAAACATTTTAAAAGCATATAAGATAAATATTTGATTAATTTGTAGGCTCATTTGGGTCTCTATTGCAATAGATATTATCACTTTTACAATATCTCTTCATTTTTGTTTTCAAAGACTGCCCAATTTCCTCTCCATCTCCTCCTCTTCCTAATAATTTTGTAGTTAAAGATAAATCAACAATTTTAGTTTTTGTAAAACTTAACGTTTTTTGTTTTTTAGATTTCATTGTTTTTTATTTAAGTGTTAAATTTATTATGCAATGCAAATATATAAATTCTGACAGCTTGAACTTGCAAAAAACATTAAGTTGGTTTCTACATTCACTCATTATAGAAATCAATTTTATTTTAACAGTTTTAAAATCAGCTACTTACATTATTTAATTTTTTTACATAAAAAGAGACATTAAGACCCGTTAATTCTTTAAAAGCTTTGGTAAATGATTCCGTATTTGTAAAACCTACTTCTTCTGCTATTGCTCTAATTTTATATTTTCTAATTTTTTCATCTTTCTGAAGCCTCTTAATGACGTAGTTTACCCGTAAATCATTTACATATTTTTGAAAGTTCTTACTTTTATAATGGTTTATGACTTTCGATAAATACCTGTAATTGGTATCAATCTCTTTAGAAAAATCACGAATGTTTGAAATTGGCTTTAAATACCTCTCACTTTTTTCAAACACCTCTAACTGTGCCAAAATATTTTCTATAATACTCTCACTAATATCAAGGTCATTAGATTTGTTTTTTATTGATTTATTGTTTTTGATATCATCTTTAGATTGAAGATAATTCTTTTCAGTTTTTAAAAACTCTATAATTTCAAGGTATCGTTTTTCATTATTTTTTTTATTGTATACTGTTTTCAAAATAATTAGAAGTAAAGCTACTGCTAAAAAGATTGCTAAATATGTACGAGTTAAATATTTGCTCTTATCTTTCGCATTTTCTTCAAGCAAACGAGAACTATGATTTTCATGAAACTTTGTTATTAAGCCTTTATACTCCTTATCCAATATGCTATCAACTTTTAAAAGTCGATTTGTGTAATATAATTGGCTTTCTAAATCATTTTTATTTTTATAATAATCTATCAATTCATCATACGCATCCCTTGGTTTGGTCATGATAAAATTTACATCTTCAAAAATACTATCAACTTTTTTAAAGTAATACACAGCCTGTTCCTTATTATCATTTAAAGAATATATCTTCCCTAGATAAAAATAGGCATAAGATAGGTTGTATACATCTTCCTTAGTTAGATAGACTAAAGACTTAATTAAACTATCCTTAGAAGCATTATAGTTTTTTTTTGCATATTCATTCCCACCTTCTAAATGGGTAAAGATTAACTCATTTATATACTCATTATTTTTAGCCAAATTATATCCTTCTTTATTAATTTGTGAAGAAGAATCTATTAAATTATTCGATGAGTAAGCAATAGAAAGGCTATGTAAACTGATGATGTATTCAGTGTTATCTCCTTTTTTTAACATATTTTCACGTTGATAATCAGCACCCTTTTTCATTATTTTTAATGCGCTAATAGTATCTTTAACCCTTAATTTTAATTGCCCAATCATATCTTGGATCATATAATAAGAATCAAAATCATTAATTTTATTATACGTACTACTTGATTTGAAGTAGTAATTTAAAGCTAAATTATATTTGTTTAAATTTTCATAAAGTTTACCCTTAAAATAATAGCTTTCTGCTAATAACTCTTCATTTAAACTTCTCTTGGAAACATATATACTACTATCTATATATTTAATTCCTAGAATCTCTATATTTTCATTAACTCTGGACAATCTAATGTAAGCATTTATAATATTTACAGAATCTTTTTTTGTTTTTGCACTTTCCAGAGTATAACGAGCGATGCTACTTGCAACCTCATTCTTATTGTTATTAAAGCTTTTATAGAATATATTTCTTAATTCTTTAAAGCTTTTGTTTTTGAGTGTATCTATTTCTAATTGTTGGGAATATACAGAAATTGAAAAAAAGGCGAAAAAAAATACTTTTATGCTTGTTTTAAACTTATTCATAGTGCTATAAATCTTATGAACTTAAATAGATTATAATGTATTGATAACCATGTTTTTAAATTAATTTTTCTATTCTACAATGAGTGAATATAGATTTCTATAATGAATGAATGTAGAAATCTAAAACTTGAATAATATATATAACTGACTTACATTTACATAATCAAAAAAATCTGACACCTAAAGTAGTGGATTAATTTTAATAATCAAAAAAAGCACATATTACATTAGAAAGTTTTATAAGTATTGAAATTACAAACTGAAGAACAAATGACCGTATGATACTCAAAGAACAACGTACAAAACTCAAAAAGGTTTTAGGATATCATTACACAGAAAGTGTGCTAAAAATTTTAAAACAGAAAAAAATAACCAACCGAAAAGGTACAGCGTATGGAACATCTATGATACGAAATGTATTTAATGGTCTTAACGAAAATGAAGAAATTGAAAATGCTATTATGGAACTGTGTATGAGAACCCAAGAAGAAACAAAACATACTGTTAAAAAAAGAAATCAGATATTAGGTATAACGTTTTGTAGTAAATGTTTGGAAGCCATCTAACTTTTGATGAAGCATAAAGAAATAAAAAAACTCCCGTAAAAACAGGAGTCTATAAATAAACAAATAGACATTTGCCTACTTGAACTTAGGAAATCAAAGATAAGTATTTTTTTAATACGTATCACGGCAAATGTTTATGGAGTGTAACTAATCACTTTAAAAACAGTCGTGGAAACCGAAAAACGTACGAGTAGGTGTATTAAAAATAATAACCAAAATGAAAAGAGTAAGAAAATTATTCCAAGTTTTATGTGTCTTGACACTTGTAGTGTCATTGACTAATTGTCAACATGATGATGCTATAAATGAAACACAGCAAGCGGAAGCTTTGCAAAAAGAATTTCCTTTTAAATCTAGTGTATTGTCCATGCAAGAAGTGGAAGTCAATACAAAACTAAGTAACCAAATGAGAAGTTTAGCAACGTTACAATCTAGTAGTTCAGCCGAAAGCGTGTACAACGAAACGTATAACTTTACTATTGCTACTGACGCTGTGAAGTTTGTGGAAAGTACCGAAAATGATTCACATTCGTACACCTTTCAAATAAGTCGTGAAAACAATACTGGTAGTGCTTTGGAAAATTTAGTATTCTCGTACAATGCAATTACAGATGATTATGAAGCTAGTTTGGTAACGTATCATTTTACAGCTTCGCAACAACAAGAGTTTTTGTTAACTCAACATGTACGTACACCACATGAGATAACGTATGAATCTATTGCAGTAAATTTATCAGATGTAGTAGGCGAAAACGCATTACCATGTACGCACACATATACTGTATATCACATTACACCCGATACAGGAGATACTTTTATTTATTCAACAAACGGAAATGTACAAAATGCTTGTCAACACGATGACGAAGAGGGAATAACACAATGTGACACATATACTGTCATAGAAATTGATTGTCCTAATGGAGGAACTAGTAGCGCAAATGATGATGGTACACAAAATCCTGCTAGTCCTACTGGGTCAACTACTGGTGGCGGTAATACAACACCTAGTAACGACAATGATGATCGAGTAATAACTTCTCCTATATTAAGTCCATCACAAATAATTAGTGATTGTATGAATGGGAATTCATTTAATCCACGTTTATCACAAGAAATGCTAATATGGTTACAAGAAAATAGAAGTTCTTCTACGGCTATGAGTATTTATTTAAAAAATGTTGGATGCGATGAAAGCTCACAGAACTTTGTGGAAGAAGCTATCGAAGCAATGATGGCTAATCCTAACTTAACTTTTGAAGATTATATCAGAGAACGAGTGGAAGACCTCTTAGAAGATAGACCCTTTGGACTTATTGAAGTACCTTGTTCTGAATTAGAAAAATGGCAACAACTAGCATCACACACTGCACAGCCAAGTGTGTTTAATAGAGTTCATGCAATTGATAATCAGCACACTACTTATTTTACTGATTATGATATACAGACCATAGAAAATGCAAAAGGGCATTTAGTTAATATGGACTATTTTCCAGTTGAAATAACATCTTTACCTATTAACCCATTAACAAATGTAGCTTATACACCCGAAGAACTTTTAAGATATTTTAGATTAAATATAAATTCCTTTATCGATAATAGTTGGGCAGTATTTAGTCCAGTTGTAGAAGACTTCGGTAATTTCTCTATTGACGATACCGATTTATGGAATTCGGATGACCCGTTAACAGCTCTTTTGACAATTGCAATACCAATAGATGAAGGCACTGTAATTGTTAGTGATTATTCTGATTCTAATTTTACTGTCATAACATTACGAACCCCGTGGGATGGCACACATCCTGTTTCTGGAGTTAGAGACTTTGGGTTTACTCAAACTAATTGGGGAAGTTATATTTTCTATACAAGAGCAGTTGATAGAATGAAAAATGGCTTGGATTATGCAATAGCAAATTCGCCAATTCCAAACGATGTTGCATTTTTTGGTTCGGATGCACTTTGGGAAAGTTTTCAAGAAAAGTTTAGCACATTCGTTTATGAAAATGGAGGAAATGTAGAGTTAACTCCTAAAGAAACATACCGACCAACTTGGGAGAAAATCAAAAAAGTATTGAGAGGAGAAATCTCAATTGATGAGTTAGACTGTTTACAATAATAAATTATATAATATGATAAAAAGTGCAATCCAAATTTTGAAAGTCTCAGCAATAATGAGTCTTTTAACGAACATACTAAATGTGACTTTATTTTCACTATATCCTAAATATTTAGCTAAAGAAGAAATGAACATAACCAAACTAGAAAGTGAGTTTGTATCTGATCTTTTAAATATAAAATATATCCTATTTTATTTAGTATTGTGGATAGTAATTTCGGGACTATATTATTTAATGGCTAAGTTGAAAGTTAGTAAACTATACCGTACTATTATTCTATCGATATTGTTTATAGCACTAGTGATAGGAACTACTAGCATTGGTTATTCATTACATTTACTAGGATATGTGCTTTTTATTATTTTTACAACAATAACATTTACAACTTTTTATCTGTTAATTGAAAAAGAAATTTCAAAAACATCTTTTGATTATTAGATATGAAAAACATTTTTTCCCGTAAAAAGAAACACTAAACAGTTTCATTTTTTTTTCATAATTACCCTTAAAAGCCATGCTTTGATTAGCATAGCCAGCTATACGCATGGCTTTTATTAACCTACAAAACACAATGGAAACAAAAATTCAAGAATTCAGTGTAAGCATGTTTGCAGTACAAATCATCCTAGTTATAATTAGTGTACTAGTGGTTTTCATTATTGCTAAACTGTGCTACACTAAGTATAAAAACACACGGTTTAATGAAGCTGATTCACTAATTTAAAACAAGTACTAGTAAACAATAACACATACCACAATGAAATTTATATATAACATCGTTTTTGCTGTCTGCGTATTCACCTTGTGTGTTTGGAATGTAGACGCAAATGAGCAACCTATACGCACGCTATTAGAAACTGAGTTGTCATCAAGCGTAGTATCAAATCAAGTGATTGATAGTTTACAAGTGTCAGAAAAATATGAAGAATTGGTCGCGGCATTGACACAAAAACAAGCAATATTTGAAATTCGATATTACATATTGGCAGGTATTACATTGTTATTAGTATTGATGTTTGGGGTTTTGTGCTTCTTTAATAAACGAGGCGATAAGCGACTTGAAAAAATTGTGTCTTTGTTGGAAAAAAGTCGTCAAAAAAATAATAAAGAAAAGAATCACAACGCATACATTGAAATTGATGAAACTATTGTTGCTGCTATTTTAGAGAATCTTCAAGCGTTTGAAATAGAGAGAGGTTTCTTGATTTCAAAGATTACATTACACGATTTCGCGAAGAAGATAAAGACTAACACAAAGTATTTATCAAAAGTGATTAATACACATAAGTTGAAATCGTTTCGAAGTTATATCAATGATTTACGAATTCAATATAGCCTTTCAGAATTAAAAAATAATGCACGTTACAGAAAGTATACAGTAAAAGCTATGGCAAAAGAATCGGGTTTTAGTACCGCAGAATCTTTTTCTAAAGCATTTCAAAAAAGAACTGGTAAAACTGTTTCTAATTTTTTAAAACAATCCCATCATGCAATAAGCAACTAAAATATACGTAATGAACGATACTATTATTTCAACAACTTCAAATGCCTTGACTTGGTGGGTTTTTATGATATATACCCTTAAAGCTTTACAGATAGGGTGCTACATTTTTGTAGGCTATCATATTATAAAACTATACAAAGCTGTTCTACGATATGTATGTCGCTTTGATAATGATATGGAATAAAATGAGATTCCCGCCTGCACGGGAACTAGGGATTAACATACCGAAATATAGCTTTCTTTTTTAAAGTTTTGGGTTAAGTAATATTTGTGTAAGCTTCAAGTATTATAATCGGTATGTTATGATTGGGTTGAGTAACAATCCTTTTCCCGTTTTCACGGGAATAAAATGTCTAAATTCTTTGTTGTTTTTAGACAGGCAAGGCGGTACTAGGTTTGATCGATGTTGGTTGTACCTAGTCGCTTTGTTATCATAAATTATGAGAACGAATATAATACAAAATAAATTTCTGTTTATGTGGGAAGAAAAAAGAGATTCTCGCCTATGCGGGAAAACAAAATTACAATTCTTAAAAGGTTTCATTATAGGTTTTTTGACTGCAATTGTATTTATAGTCCTTTTTGTGGTGGTAGCTCTATATGTGACGTACATATAACTTTATCAGTTTTAAAATTACCAGTTTTTTTCAGAATGTTATCGTAAAACTAAAATTATTCTGAATGAGAACACCTCGAAGTAACGTTCGAGGTTTTTTGTTACTGTGCAGCATTTCTTATTGAAATATAATTAGAAAACTTTTACTTTTTTAGTGTGCATTAATTTTTATTAACATATTTCAGATTAGAAAGTTCCATTTCCATTTTTCTATATTTTCTTGATTTTGATGAGATAAGAAACAAGCCAATAATGAAGAGAATTATACTTATAAATAATACGATAAAACCTGCTGATTTTAAATCATTTCTCTGAAGAATTCTCATTTTATCAAATTCAGATGCTGCCAATAATACAACTCCATATGAATTCATTATAAAACTAATTATTGTGATTACAATTCCAATTACTTTTTTTATGTTTTTATTTTTATGATTAATTATTCAAAATTTTAATGGCATTCTATTGTATAAACTTTATATGGAATATTAACAATTCCACAAACACCTCTATGATGAGAACATGCGCCACGACCACTTGCAGAACTTGTAGTGCCGTCACAGCATTTTGTTCGTTGATAATAGTGTGTCTTTGCCGATAATTCTCTGTATTCTCGGCAGGCATCACTATTCCCTAATTCCGCAGCTTTTTTTAAATACGGTTTAGCTCTTCGCTTACTTCCAATATTTAGATAACTAATACCTAAGTTGTATAAAAACTGATCGTTATTAGGTTCTATTTCAACAGCTTTTTTAAATTCAGCCAAAGCATTTTTGTTTTTCTGCATCTGTGAATATAAAATTCCAAGCTTGTTGCTGAATTTACCGCTATGTTTATATTCTTCATTAAGTTGTTTGTAGAGGTTTATAGTTTCGAGTGTATCTCCAATTTCTAAATATTTTCTAGCTGCATACTCAACAACTTCAATATGTTGTAATGAATCTGTCTTATATAATTGAATTTCTTTTTGAAGTAATTCCTTGGCTTCTTCTTCCTTTCCATGTTGTATATCCCATGCAATTAGTTCTTTGATTCTACTATCTTTTATAGAGTCGGTTGTAGCAAAAAAAAGAGTCTTTTTAAAATCTTCTTTACTATGAATAGTATCTTGTAATTTATAAAGTATTTTTCCACGAAGTTCATAATATTCAGAATTTGTACTATCTCTAATAATAGCTTCATTAATTAAAGTTAACGCTTCGGTATATTCACTATATGTATATTTCGATTTCGCTTCAGCATAGATATCGCCTTCTGCTTTTGGTAGTAAGCTTCCAATAAATCCTATCATAAAAAAGATGCCAATTACAATTAAACACCCTTTTCCGCTTTTCTTTTTTGTCATTTTGTAATGTTTTATAATTATTTATTTTGGGCAGTTAATGAGTCTTTAGAACAGATATACTTTTTCACTATGAGCTTCGTAATAGGTCTAAGTGTCTTTCCTGTCTCAGGATGAATGCCAGTAGCTGTAAAATATTCATGTTCTTTATTGTGATTTTTTTGATACCATATATTAGCACTTCCATCAGGTTTATAAAATTCTGTTGAATCACAAACTGCAATTATTTTTTTAAAATCTTTGATTTTCTTTTCATCATATATTTTTAACTGATTGAGATCATATTTTTCCAAATCAAAATCCACTTCTATAAATTCAGTTTCACTCCAAATCATCCAACGTTGTTCTGTAAGTTCAAAAATTGTATAGGTAGTTATTAAAATAAATGCAACAATAAAATAGTATTTGAATTTTAATAGAATACTAATAGTTGATGACTCTTTACTTATACCAATAGAGAGATCAGACGGTTTATGTATTTCATTCTTTTTTACAAAATCTTCATAACAGTCATAACCTATGTATTCTGAAATTTTATTCAATAAATCTGTTTTTGGGTTTGTTTCACTTCCTTCTTTATTTTCCACAAACTGCTCAAAGTAGCGAGAGAACGTAATCTTATTCACTCTAAAATCCAGACTTTCGTCAAACACCTGTTCTAAATGTGTTGCTAGTCCATTTTTAGTAGTGCTACCACTTTGTCGTTCTGCTTTTTTAAAGGCTTCTTGAAATAGTATTTCTTTCATAAAGTTGATGTTAGTCTTTCTCATAAATGCAACATGAATTGCACATACTTTCTACATGTATGTATATACATGTTTGTTAAGGTTTTGAGCAATTTGTGTTGATAGTATTCCTTCATTTTGTTTGTTCATTTGCTTCAGAATTCAATGATGCCTTACTCGCAATAAGGTTTACGACATTACATTTTAAATGAAGCTTTAGGCTAGAGTCGTATGACACACGGGAAGTGATTTTACTTCTTTAGTCTTAACGCTTCCACTTCCCAAAATCGGAGAGACGTCTCCCAATTTTTTAGTGTGCGGCTCGTCTGCAAAAACATCTGAATTTCAACCTCGGACAGCCACACTAGTATCAATTTTTTAAACAAAACAAAATGAAGAAAATATATTTAGTTATGCTCGTGGTTTTCCACATTATTGGGTTTCAATCGTGTACTCCAGAAGCATTAAATGAAACAAATGTCAATACTATTCAAGCATGTTGTGGTGATGAAGGCGAATTACCGCCACCGCCACCACCGCCACCACCAGAAGATGGAATTGGAGGTTAATATCTTACAATAAATTTAGTACTTTAGAGGAATGAAAAGTAATAGAACTTCATTCCTCTTTTTTGTTGGCTTTATTTTCTGCTTGTTCTTTGCTACGACTAGCGTGTATGGACAAGTTGAAATGGATAGTGTTACATATTATCAAGAATTAGTTAAAAATTCAAATACAGTTGATGACCTAAGAAAAGCGAATACGTTTTTTAGGAAGAAAATAGATGGAATAGAAAAGGATAACCCTTTTGTTCTATATCATAAGTATGATGTGGCTAGTATAGAAAAAAAGATTGGAAACTATATAGAAAGCGAAAATCTTTTAGTTTACATACTTGACAACATTGAACAGTTTGAATCTTCTGAACTTAGAGATTACTACCAGAAATCTAGTTTTATTTTATTGGGGAATATTTATAGAGACCTAAAAAATAAAGAGAAATCAATAGAGTTGTATGATAGAGCTTTACAAAAAGCAAAAATAGCTAAGGATAGTGTAGTTATTTTAAATAATAAATCTAACATTTATAAAGATTTTGAAGAATATGAAAATTCCGAAAAAGACTTATTAACAGCATATAATTTACTTCCAAAACTGACAGATTCTATTGAAATAGCTAGAGTATTTGATAATTTGGGTTTTGCATATTCTAAATTAAGAAAATTAAAAGGATTAGAATTTTTAAAAAAGGGTTTAGAACTGCGTGAGAAATTAAATGACAAGAAGGGTTTATACTCAAGCTACAAGCAATTGGCAATACATTATAAAGATTATCAAAATAATTCGTTAGCTGAATTATATGCTATGAAAGCTTTTAACATGAGTAAAGAAGTCAATACACCTTCCTTTAGAGAAGACGCTCTAGGACTACTTGTGGAATTTTCTAATTATTCTTACGCAAAAGAGTATAAACGATTAAATGATAGTATTTCAGATATTAAAACATTAGAAGAAAATAAATTTGCTATTTACAGAT
This sequence comes from Kordia antarctica, assembly GCF_009901525.1. Taxonomy (NCBI): domain Bacteria; kingdom Pseudomonadati; phylum Bacteroidota; class Flavobacteriia; order Flavobacteriales; family Flavobacteriaceae; genus Kordia; species Kordia antarctica. Next base: position 2,891,704 of record NZ_CP019288.1, on the reverse strand, counting down.
ATGATAAGTCTGAATCTGAAAAAAGAACCTTAGAAAGTGAACTTAATAATGTGATTGAAAAGCGCAGAACTTTAATATATAAGTTTTTAGGAGGTATCATTTTAGTAATTGCCATCTTTTTTATCATTATACAACGAAACAGAAATAAACGCCACACAATCCAACAAGTTCACAAAACCGAAAAAGAACTATCAAAAAAAGTACATGATGAGTTGGGGAATGATATTTTTTACTTAATGAATCAGATACAATATAATCCAGCTTTTTTATTGGAAAAAGAAGGATTAAAGGTATTAAACGACCTAAATGATATCTATATAAAAGCAAGAGATATTTCAAAAAAGTATACCAACATTGATACAGGAATAGGTTATAAAGACGAATTACTCAATTTGTTAAATTCTTTCGGAAATGCGACTACTAAAATTGTTACCAATGAAATCACAGTCGCTTTTTGGGAATCTGTTACGCCCATAAGCAAAGAACAACTTTACAGAATACTTCAAGAATTATTCACTAACATGAAAAAGCATAGTGAAGCATCTTTGGTGGCAGTTACTTTTACTAAATACAAACGCTATATTGTTGTAAAATATGTTGACAACGGAAAAGGAGCAGTAGCAACGCACATATCTAAAAATGGTCTTCGTAATGTGGAAAACCGCATAGATGAGATGAAGGGAACTATTACATTTGATACCAATCCAAACGAAGGATTTAAAGTAGAAATACGATTTGTCGCATAAAACTTATAACATGGTATTTAAAAAGATTTTAGTAGTTGAAGATACAGATAGTATTAACTTAGGTTTAATGTCCAAGTTAAATGATTTAGGATTTAAAACGGTTATATCTTCACAATCTTGCGATGGCGCACTAATAAAAATAAAAAGAGCCATTCAAGATGAAGAACCTTTTGACCTTCTTATTAGTGATTTATCATTTATAGCAGCGACTACAAATCCCAAAATTAATACAGGAGAAGAACTTATTGCAGAAGTAAAACGGATACAGTCGACTATAAAAATCATTGCCTTTTCTGTTAAAAATCAACAAAGTGTTATTAAACAATTGTTAGAAGAAATCAAAGTAGATGGGTATGTCTGTAAAGGACTTCATGGCTTAAAAGAACTTCATAACGCTATACTCGCAATCAATAAAGGACAAATATATGTATGTCCTATTGCTAAAGCTTCATTAGAACAAAAACATGTCTTTCAACTGGACGATTTTGAAAAACAATTACTTCAATTAGTGGCAAACGGTTATAAGCAGGATGATATTGCTGAGTATTTTAAATCTAAAAATATTTCGCCAAATAGTAGACGCTCCATAGAAGATCGACTGAGTAGACTTCGAGATAATTTTAATGCTACGACAACTTCACAACTCATTTATCTTGCCCAAAGTTTAGATCTTATCTAATTACTTTCCCTTTTATTTTTCCCTATCGTGGTTTTCCACAAGTGATTGATTCATAATCAGATTAAGTTTGAATAATTAAACTTAAAAAGATAATAAAATGAAAGATTATTACGTAAACAAAAACGCACAATCCAATGGCGATCATGAAGTTCATGAATCTGGATGTTATTGGCTGCCTATGGAGAAAAATAGAATTCCTTTAGGCAAATTCTATACTTGCGGTGGAGCTGTAAGTACGGCTAAAAATCATTACGATCAAGTTAATGGTTGCAAACATTGTTCAGAACCTTGTCACACTTCTTAAAACTAAAAAATTGAAAAAATTGAAAAATCTAAAAATAGTAATCTTACTAATTACTGTATTGACAAGTACATTAGTATTAAGTCAAACCCAAGAATCTAAGGAATCTAAAATGCTGGATTTCGTTTCTAAAAAAGGTATTATTATCAAGTTTGAAGACTTTAATTTACCAAGTGTAAAATCTACTTATAGTAATTGTGAGTCAAAAATCAGAAAAATAATATCAGGAAGTGAAATCAAATACTTTCTTCAAATTTCAAATAAAGGCAAATACAATTCAGTGACATCTTCAATTGCATATGAAGACATCGTTGAAATTCAAAAAGCCTTAGTTGCTTTACAAACACAAGCCGCTCAAGATATTTTAACAAAGGCTGACTACTTGGAAAATAAATTCATAAGTGATGACAGATTACAAATCGGCTACTATGTGAATAAAAACAAAATTGTGTGGTATATGAAATTAGATTCAGGAAGTGATAGCACAATATTTTTTAAAACTTATGAACCTTTAGTAAATGCATTTAAACTAGGTAAAGAGAAAATTATCTTCTTGAAACAACAATAAATCATCGATTCACATATTTTTTTTACTTCGAAATAGTCATGAAACAACTTTGTTATATAGTTTTTACGTTATTTCTTTTGACAACTTCAAATGCAGTATCGCAAACAGTTTACACTACTAAAACAGGTGAAAAGTATCATAAGTCTTATTGTAAATACTTAAAGTATTCAAAAAAAGAAATAAAGATTGACAAAGCTATTTCTCTTGGTTACAAAGCTTGTAAAGTATGTAAACCGACATCTAAGAATACGAAAGTTAATGACTCTATCTCTCAAACAATTTCCAGTAAACCAAAACATGAAAAAACAACTTCAACTAAAAGAAGTTCTTCTGTGCAATGTTCTGGACAGACAAAATCTGGAAGAAGATGCAAACGAAAAACAAAAAATATAAGTGGTAAGTGCTATCAACATTAATTAAAAATCTAAAAAAATTAAAAATTTAAAAAAATAATAGTAGTTGCATTATGTTTTGCATGCTTTTCATCTTGCACAAGTTCAGATGATACGGCAGAAACAGTAAATCGAACTGTTGCAGATATAAAATGTGGGTTTCATAATGGTAATCAACTTTGGAAAGGTCCAGAAGGCGGTTGTTATTATTATAACAGTAATGACAATAAAACCTATGTAGATAGAGACGAATGTAATTGTTAATCTTATAAAATTTATTCTAAATGATAACAAACGAATTAAAAAGCCATTTCTTACGACTCTATCAAATAGCTTTTGTAGATGACGATTTTGATATTCTTGAATTACAAATGTTGTATCGATTTGCAGAAGAAAGAGGAATTTCAAAAGAACAATTAGATCATATCTTATTGAATCCTTCTCATGATGCTTCCATCCCTGAATCTTTAGAAGAAAGAATCTCATATTTATATGATTTAGCACTTATGGTTTGGGCTGATAAAAAAGTCACCGAAGACGAATACATTACCTTAAAAAAGTATTGTAGAAAGTTTGAGTTCTTAGAGGAAAATATTACCGAAATAGTTGATTATCTGTTAGACTGCGCCAAAAAGAATGTGAAAAAAGAGGTAATTATTAATGCAATTAATTCCTAAGCTATGAATTCCATAAAAAACTTATTCAAATTAAAGAATAAAACGGCTTCTAAATTAGATGAAGAAAACACAGAAGAAGCTAGAGAACAAATAAGAATCACTTACTATCAGAGTGGTTATGGTTCATCTATAAAAGCTTCGGGAGGTGCTATAACATTCGGCGTAGGCTTAAAAAATTTATACAACAGTTTTGAAAACCTTTGTCGCAAGCAATTAAATGAACAAAAAATATTAAAACAACCTTACATTGAAGCACAAGAAAAGCAACAGACTGAACTCAAAAAACGGGAAACTGCTATTTCTATTTATGAAGATCAAAAACAAAAAAACATCCAAAATATTGATGAACATAAGTATGAAATGGTCAATGTAAAGCAAAGTCCAGAAAAGTATGGAATTGATACGGATAAGCGTCCCAAAGCTCAGTTTTATATTGGATTGTCATTGCTTTTACCAATTACAGTATACTTGTTTGTGTTTTACATATCTGCTTCCTATTCGGCATTTTTCAAAAACTTTGAAAGTGATAGTCTGACTGCCGCTATATTTGATGGGAATGCGTTAGGCAAGGCAGTTTCAGACGGATGGCTTGAAGCGTTATTTGTCGGAACAATTCCTTTTGTATTCATGGGATTAGGATATCTTATTCACATGTTTCAAAAAAATAAAAAAGCAATGTCTTTTGTGAAGCTTGGTGCGTTATTTATACTTACTTTTTTGTTTGACATCATTTTAGCTTATTCGATAGAAAAGAAAATGTTCAATTTTGAAAGAGTGCTTGGAGAAACTTTTTCGCTTTCCATAGCTTTAGAAAGTGTAAATTTTTGGGGAATCATTTTTGCAGGTTTTGTGGTCTACATTATTTGGGGTTTAGTCTTCGATTTTGTGATGAAAGAACATGAAAACGTCGATAAAATAAGAGCCTTTATCAGAAACAAAAAAGAAGAAATAAAGAACGAGGTAGAGAAGAAAAATGAGTTGGTCAAAAAAATTGATACCATAAAACATGAAATCACAGCGATCAATGGAAGTATCTCTGAACTTCAATCCAAAATCAACGGATTCATCTTTCCTGTAAAAGAATATCTGCATTATCATTATCAGTACAAAGAAGGATGGTATCAGGCAATAAATGCAGAAATAGCACTTCCTTCAAAAGAAAAAAATGAATTAAAACAACGTTGTGAAGATGTGTCTAATACACATTTACAAGAATTACAGCTAAAGGAAAATATGGAGTATCAACATCTAGTATTTACCAAAAATTAATAGGATGAAAAAAATAGTACTAAGACTCGCAGCTATTGTAATTTTGTGTTTGGTATCATGCAAAGAAGAATCAAAAGAAGATAAAAAAGAGGTAAAAACCAATACTACTAAAATAGTTTCAGCAGAAAATAAAAATCTCAATATTAGCCTTCTTTTGGACTTATCGGATAGAATTAATCCTGAGAAATATCCAAATTCTACAATGGATTTTTACAAAAGAGATGTTGCGTATATTAAGTCAGTTTCTGAAGCTTTTATTACACATCTACAAAACAAGAAAGTACGCAGTATAAATGATAAAATACAATTGTATTTTGATCCAGAGCCAGGAAACCAAAATATAAACGCACTTTCTCAATCATTACGGTATGAAATTAACCGAAGTAATGTTTCTTTGGATTTATTAGAAGAAATGAAACAAGCCTATGCAACAAAGCCTGCAAAAATTTATGAATTAGCCATTAAAGACAATGCCTATGTAGGATCGGATACGTGGCGATTTTTCAAAAATAAAATAAACGATTTTTGCATACTTGAAGATCATAGAAATATACTAATCATACTCACTGATGGTTATATTTATCATAAGAATACACAATTAAAAGAAGATCATCTAACTTCCTATTTAACGCCACAGTTAATTAGGCAAAATAAATTAAATGACAAAAACTGGAAAGAAAAGTTGACTGCTCAAAACTTTGGTTTTATAGCAGCGAATGAAAATTTAGCACAACTTGAAATTCTTGTTTTAGGAATTAATCCTGATAAAAAAAATCCATACGAAGAAGATGTTATTCATAAATATTGGAACGATTGGTTTCGCCAAATGAAAGTAGGTCAATCTGAAATTAAAACAGCAATATTACCTTCTAATATGGATAAAATTATAAAAGATTTTATTCTTCAATAACGAGAAAGTTAAGTCATAAACGTTGTGTTTTTCCACGAGGTTTTAATTGCTAATGGAGGTAAGTTTGTAGTGTATAACATTAAAAAAATAAAATCATGGCAGTAAAGCATACTCCAACGGGAGTAGTACACAGCGGAAGTAAAGGAGGAACGACAGGATGTGGCGTTGACACAACTAAACATTCAGATCACTGGGTAAGTAGTAGTAGCAGAATTACGTGTGATAAAAATGGTTGTAAAAATTAAAAATACACCATGTTAAAAGCACATACATTTTATGGGTTAGTGTAAGTTTTAAAGCTTTATTTTTTTAAGACTTTGATTTTGAAAACCTATTTTTTTATCATTATCTGTTGAATAAAAATTTAGATTTACTATTATAGAATCCAAATAAAAAAACGTTATGATGATTCCGTCATAACTCAATTGAGCATATAAAGTGTCCTTAAACAAATTAGTCAATTTAATTTCGGGGAGGACTATATTATAAGCAGTTTTCGCATTGGTAAAACAATAAGTCATTTTTTAGAGCGATATAAAATAATGTTGCATTCCATTTCCCTAAAACTCCCTTATAGGTTGTAATTTTTTGCTTCTTGATAAGTTTGAAATCACTCTTTCAAGTTTTTTTTATACTACTTTTTGCATATTGAATTTAGTTAGTTTTCTGAACTAATATAATAAGGAATCAACAAATGTCACTTCATTTCGTTATGTTGCTTATGGTTGATATATTCTCTAAAACTTTAATAAAAAGAAAAAGCGACATCGTAGATGCCGCTTTGAATGTTTTCACAACGGAATAATCCTTATTGTGAATTGCTTTCAATTTGTATACTTCAAATGTACGGAAAAAATTTACAACTTGAAATGTGGTTTTCCGTAAGGAATATTGTTATTTTTAATTCATTTTTATCGAAAATCATTATACATGAAAAAAATTCTAGGATTGGACTTAGGTACAAACTCAATTGGTTGGGCATTAACAGCACAAAATTTTGAACAGAAACAAGGGCAAATAATAGGCGTTGGAAGCAGAATTATTCCCATGAGTCAAGATATTTTAGGAAATTTTGATGCAGGACAATCACATTCACAAACTGCCGAACGAACTGGTTACAGAAGCACTCGAAAACTTTTTCAACGCAATGTTTTACGTAGAGAACGCTTGCATAGAGTATTAAATATTTTGAATTTTTTACCCGAACATTACGTTAGTGCAATCGATTTTGAAAAGCATTTTGGTCAATTTAAAAACCATACGGAGGTGAAATTGAATTATCGTAAAAACGAGCATGGTACGCATGAATTTGTTTTTATGGATAGCTTTCATGAAATGATTGCTGATTTTGAATCTCACAATAAAATCACTAAAATTCCATTAGATTGGACTATTTACTATCTACGTAAGAAAGCATTAACACAAAAAATAACCAAAGAAGAACTTTCGTGGATTCTTTTAAACTTCAATCAAAAACGTGGGTATTACCAATTAAGAGGAGAAGAAGATACTGAAGATGATAAAACAAAAGAATTTGTTTCACTCAAAGTGAAAACCGTTATTGATTCTGGAGAAGAAGTGAAAGGAAATAAACTGTATGATGTTATTTTTGAAAATGATTGGGCGTATGATCGTCAAACCACAAAACCATCTGATTGGGAAAACAAAATCAAAGAATTTATCGTTACAACAACTATCCTTAAAAACGGAGAAATAAAAAGAACCTTTAAAGCTGTTGATTCTGAAAAAGATTGGATTGCAATTAAAACAAAAACACAACAAGACATTGACGCTTCAAACAAAACGATTGGTACTTATATTTATGATACTTTACGTGACAACCCTATTCAAAAAATACGTGGAAAACTTATTAAAACCATCGAACGTAAGTATTATAAAAAAGAACTTCTTACCATATTACAAGAGCAAGTAAAACATCATCCAGAACTAAATGACAAAAAACGATATACGGCTTGTGTAGAAGAATTGTACCCAAGAAATGAAGCACATCAACAAAATATAAAAGGTAAAGATTTTAGCTATTTATTTTTAGATGACATCATCTTTTACCAACGACCCTTAAAAAGTAAAAAATCGACGATTTCCAACTGCGCTTATGAAGTTAGGAAATACAAGAAAAAAGTGACGCTCAATGGAATTGAAAAAGAAATCGTAGTTCATGAACCTTTAAAAAGCATTTCAAAATCGAACCCTTTATTTGAAGAATTTCGATTATGGCAATTTTTACGAAACTTAAAAATTTATAAAAAAGAAAACGTTGATATAGATGTTACTTTACAATTTTTTGCTTCAGAAGATGATTGGATTGAGTTGTATAACTTTTTATCACAAAAAAAAGAAGTAGAACAAAAACATATCATTCAATTTTTAGTTTCTAAAAAATTAATTGATAAAAAGGAAAAAGATGTATTTCGTTGGAATTATGTTGAGGATAAAAAATATCCTGCAATGCCTACAAAGGCACAATTTATATCACGTTTAAAAAAAGTTGTCAACTCAAAAGATGTTTCTACTTTTTTAAGTTACGAAACGCAATACCATTTATGGCATATTATTTATTCTGTAAAAGATAAAAACGAATATGAGCAAGCGTTGAAAAAGTTTGCAAATACATATAATCTTGATGAAGCTTCTTTTGTAGAAAATTTTGCAAAATTCCCTCCATTTAAAAATGAATATGGAGCATATTCTGAAAAGGCAATTAAGAAGCTATTGCCGCTGATGCAAATTGGTAAGTATTGGAATGAAATAAAGATTTCTAACGACACAAAAAAACGTATTGCTTCAATCATAGAACGACTTGAAACGATTGATTTTGATAAAGAGAAAATTGAAAATATCAAAGATGATGACATTCCAAAACAAGTACTTAAAAGTTTTTTAAACTTCAAAAATCAAAACCCGTTAAAAGGACTCAACACTTATCAAGCGTGTTATGCCGTATATAATAGACATTCAGAAGCGAGCATTATTACGCAATGGAAAACGCCAAATGCGATTGACAAATTTTTAAATGATTTCAAACAACACAGTTTACGTAACCCAATTGTAGAGCAAGTAGTTACGGAAACATTACGAGTGGTAAAAGATATTTGGAACTATTACGGAAGTGGAAACGAATCATTTTTTGATGAAATTCATGTAGAATTAGGGCGTGAAATGAAAAATGATAAAAAGAAACGAGAACGTATCTCAAAACAAAATATCGAGAATGAAAATACCAACCAACGGATACGAAACTTACTTCAAGAACTAAAAAATAATGGTATTAATGATATTAAACCCTATTCGCCTAGTCAACAAGAAATATTGAAAATTTATGAAGAAGGTGTAGCACAAAATCCGAATGTATTATATACCAAATTAAGTGAGCAAGATGTGCTAAAAATTCGCAGAAACTCATCGCCAACTAAAAATGAAATTAGCAAATATAAACTTTGGTTAGAACAAGGTTATATTTCTCCATATACGGGAAAAATGATTCCTTTAAGTAAATTATTCACAACGGATTATCAAATAGAACATATCATTCCGCAATCACGTTATTTTGATAATTCAATGAGTAATAAAGTCATTTGTGAAAGCGAAGTCAATCAACTCAAAGACAATCAAACAGCATTTGAATTCATTAAAAAACACGGAACTGAAAAAGTTGATATAGGACAAGGAAAACACGTTTCTATTTTATCAAAGGAGAATTTTGAAACACATTGTGAAAAATACTTTAAAAGCAATAGAACGAAGCTTAAAAATTTATTAAGTGAAGAAATTCCAGAAGGTTTTATAAACAGACAACTTAATGACAGTAGGTATATCAGTAAACTCATTAAGGGTTTGTTAAGTAATGTTGTGAGAGAAGATGATGAAAAAGAAGCGACTTCTAAACATTTACTTCCTGTTACGGGAGCAATTACTTCAAAATTAAAACACGATTGGGGATTATACGATAAGTGGAATGAAATCATTGCGCCACGTTTTCAGCGCATGAATGATTTAACAAATTCTCAAGATTATGGTTTTTGGGACGATACTATTAATGCGTATAGAATACAAGTTCCCGAAGAAATTATAAAAGGATTCAATAAAAAACGAATCGATCACAGACATCACGCTTTAGATGCTTTGGTAGTGGCTTGTACACATCGTAAACATATTCAATATTTGAATTCATTAGCTAATGAGAATAAGAAACACGAATTGCGTAAAGGTTTACTCATAAAAAATGAACAAGGTAATTATACAAAACATTTTATAAGTCCCTGGACTACTTTCACCATTGATACAAAAAACACCTTAGAACAAACCATTGTGAGTTTTAAACAAAACGTACGAGTTATTAATAAAACAAACAATAAAACTTGGCAATGGGTTTTAAAAGAAGGAAACTACAAAAAAGAATTGGTTAAGCAAACTAAAGGTAGTAATTGGGCAATTCGCAAACCTATGCACAAGGAATCTGTGTATGGAGAAGTGAAACATATTGAAGTTCCGAAAAATAAAATAGCAACGGCTATTCGAACGCCACTTTCTGCTATTACCAAAAGAAAACACATCGAAGCTATTACCGATGAAAGTATTCAAAAAATACTGGAAAATCATCTTAAAAATTACACGGAAGAAAACGGGAAAGAACGTTTTGATCTAGCTTTTGATGCAAATGGTATTGAGGAACTTAATAAAAATATTATAGTATTAAATAATGGTAAAAACCATCATCCGATATACAAAGTACGTTTGTATGAAATAGGAAGTCGTTTTCAAATTTCAGAAGATGCAAAATCGCCAAAATCAAAAAAGTTTGTAGAAGCTGCAAAAGGAACGAATTTATTTTTTGCAATGTATTGGAATAAAGACAAGCAAAAACGAGTATATGAAACAGTTCCTTTAAATGAAGTTATTGAGCATCAAAAACAAGTCGCTAACTTACCAAAAGAGCAACGAACACTTGTTCCTGTAAATACTAAAAAAGGAGCGTTTTTATTTTCACTTTCGCCAAATGATTTGGTATATGTGCCCACAGATGAAGAATTAGAAAATTCTAGTATGATAAATTTTTCATTGCTATCCAAAGCGCAAGTAAACAGAATTTATAAAATGGTAAGTAGCACAGGCTCTGAATGTCACTTTATTAAAAATCAAATATCATCATTAATAAAAAAATATGATGCTAAATCTAAGATAGGAGAATTTGGAAGTACAAATAAGTCAGAAAAAGATATTGAAGGTCAAATGATTAAAGAACGCTGCTGGAAATTACAAGTTGATCGTCTTGGAAATGTCACACATATATTAAAAAACAACCCGTAAAATAAAAAGTCATGATAAAGCGTACAATTTATATTGGTTCCCCCGCTTATTTAAGACTCAAACAAAAACAATTAGTAGTAGAAAATCCTGAAGATAAAAGTATTAAAGGCACAGTTCCCATTGAGGATATGGCACTTTTAATGTTAGATCATTATCAAATTACTTTGAGCAATCAATTACTATTGAAACTTCAAGGGAATAATGTAGCTGTCGTAAGTTGTGATGCGCATCATTTACCTTTTGCCATGATGTTACCGCTGTATGGGCATACTGAACATTCAGATCGTATAAAGCATCAATTGGAAGCTTCCGAACCTTTAAAAAAACAATTATGGAAGCAAACCATAGAGCAAAAAATCAAAAATCAACAGGCACTATTAAAAATGAATGATAAGCCATATGAACAAATGGATTTATATTGGCAACATGTAAAAAGTGGTGACACTACTAATTGTGAAGCAAAAGCAGCGCAACACCATTGGAAATATTTATTTGAAAATTTTACCAGAGAACGCTTTGGAAATTCCCCTAATAATTTATTAAACTTTGGATATGCAGTACTTCGAAGTATTGTTGCAAGAGCGTTAGTATCGAGTGGATTACTACCCGTTTTGGGTATTTTTCATCGCAACAAGTACAATCCGTATTGCCTAGCAGATGATATTATGGAGCCGTACCGACCTTTTGTAGATAAAATGGTGTACAATTATATTTCTCAATATGGAGTTCCCGAAAAACTGACTAAAGAATGCAAAGCATATATGTTAAATATTGCAACGCAAGATGTTTGGATTGATGGAGTAGAACGCCCATTAATGGTTGCAGTAACAACTACAACAGCTAGTTTATACAAATGTTATGAGGGCGAACTACGACAAATAAAATACCCAACACTTGATTAATACTACTATGATATGTTATCAGATACAAATCGTTTTAATGCATATAGAATTATGTGGGTATTAGTATTCTTTGATTTACCGACGGAAACCAAAAAAGAACGAAGAGCAGCATCGCAATTTCGGAAAAAACTTATTGATGATGGATTTACGATGTTTCAATTTTCCATATATCTACGTCATTGTCCAAGTAGAGAAAATGCCAAGGTTCACACAAAACGAGTCAAGAGTATATTACCCAAATATGGAAAAGTGTGTATTTTAGAAATCACGGATAAACAATTTGGCAATATGGAACTCTTTCATGGTGTAAAACCTATCGAAGTTCCACAACCTGTTCAGCAATTAGAACTGTTTTAGGATTCAAAAAATACATCATGATTCAAAAAAGCAGTTCAAAGAAAGTGTATTTTTCAATTCCTAAAAAGTAATCCCGAAGTATTGATTTTACTCAACATTTCGGGATTGACCTTGTGATTCCTCACGTAAAAATACAATTTGAAAGCAATTCACAACGCTAACATGTCCAATGCGTGACGACATTATCTTGTGATTCCTCACGTAAAAATACAATTTGAAAGCAATTCACAACCCCAGATACGAGTTGATTCCTAAGTGCAACCTTGTGATTCCTCACGTAAAAATACAATTTGAAAGCAATTCACAACTAATATCTTTTGACAGGAATTTATTAATTTCTTGTGATTCCTCACGTAAAAATACAATTTGAAAGCAATTCACAACATCCAAAAGAGACTCTATTTTTAATATTTACTTGTGATTCCTCACGTAAAAATACAATTTGAAAGCAATTCACAACTCCTTATCAATCAAAGCTTTACATGCCTGTCTTGTGATTCCTCACGTAAAAATACAATTTGAAAGCAATTCACAACTAGGTTGGTTAAATGCAGAACTTAAAACTTCTTGTGATTCCTCACGTAAAAATACAATTTGAAAGCAATTCACAACAGATATTATCAATGGATATTGAAAACGACTCTTGTGATTCCTCACGTAAAAATACAATTTGAAAGCAATTCACAACCCGTTGTTGGACAAATGAACGTTATTTTTTCTTGTGATTCCTCACGTAAAAATACAATTTGAAAGCAATTCACAACCTCTACTAATAAAAGCAATTATACCACCGTCTTGTGATTCCTCACGTAAAAATACAATTTGAAAGCAATTCACAACCGCAAAACACACTTGGCAACCTTATACAGACTTGTGATTCCTCACGTAAAAATACAATTTGAAAGCAATTCACAACGCCCTCCTACTTGCACAAATTCACACTCATCTTGTGATTCCTCACGTAAAAATACAATTTGAAAGCAATTCACAACGTTATGAAGCTGGCGCAAACCTAAGCTACGCTTGTGATTCCTCACGTAAAAATACAATTTGAAAGCAATTCACAACCAAATCGGCGAGTTAAGTTTTGGCTTGAATCTTGTGATTCCTCACGTAAAAATACAATTTGAAAGCAATTCACAACATCTGGAAACACCGTCAGATTTATATGATTCTTGTGATTCCTCACGTAAAAATACAATTTGAAAGCAATTCACAACACCTTCTGCATCAGTTCCTCTATCATGTATCTTGTGATTCCTCACGTAAAAATACAATTTGAAAGCAATTCACAACTGTTTAGTATTCGATTAAGCGGTACTTTTACTTGTGATTCCTCACGTAAAAATACAATTTGAAAGCAATTCACAACACGGGTAACCCTGTTGGTAATTGGCATGTACTTGTGATTCCTCACGTAAAAATACAATTTGAAAGCAATTCACAACAAGGTAATGAGAACAACGACACAAATATTGCTTGTGATTCCTCACGTAAAAATACAATTTGAAAGCAATTCACAACGCGGAGTTAATAACATTATATCCACCAAACCTTGTGATTCCTCACGTAAAAATACAATTTGAAAGCAATTCACAACGTTCTACTTCTAATACTTCACACAATTTAACTTGTGATTCCTCACGTAAAAATACAATTTGAAAGCAATTCACAACCCGTAGCGGTTTACATAATTCGCAATGAAACTTGTGATTCCTCACGTAAAAATACAATTTGAAAGCAATTCACAACTACTTTCAAAAGATAAAGCACCAATAAAAACTTGTGATTCCTCACGTAAAAATACAATTTGAAAGCAATTCACAACAATATCATCAAGTTCCTTTTGCTCATCTTTCTTGTGATTCCTCACGTAAAAATACAATTTGAAAGCAATTCACAACTGGGAACGTCCACTTTTGAAGTGTCTTTCTCTTGTGATTCCTCACGTAAAAATACAATTTGAAAGCAATTCACAACGCCTGCTCGTCAGTCATAGAAGAACCAAATCTTGTGATTCCTCACGTAAAAATACAATTTGAAAGCAATTCACAACTAAGTCTTAACAGCCAACCCCTCCATATTACTTGTGATTCCTCACGTAAAAATACAATTTGAAAGCAATTCACAACTAATCCCTGTCTGCACACCATTATCATAATCTTGTGATTCCTCACGTAAAAATACAATTTGAAAGCAATTCACAACTATCGCTACCTTATTATTCTTCATCATCTCCTTGTGATTCCTCACGTAAAAATACAATTTGAAAGCAATTCACAACTATTCCTCAAACAGTTTATCCTGTGCTTCTCTTGTGATTCCTCACGTAAAAATACAATTTGAAAGCAATTCACAACTAAAACGTGTGCTTTTTGTTCTTTGTATAGCTTGTGATTCCTCACGTAAAAATACAATTTGAAAGCAATTCACAACCTGTTCTCGATTGTCCATCTATATCCATCTCTTGTGATTCCTCACGTAAAAATACAATTTGAAAGCAATTCACAACGATACATTGAGATATTGAGACTTGTGATTCCTCACGTAAAAATACAATTTGAAAGCAATTCACAACTATCTACTTCGGCAGCCTCTAAAGCTTTTCCTTGTGATTCCTCACGTAAAAATACAATTTGAAAGCAATTCACAACATAATATCGCTCATTATTTTAGTGATTTTTCTTGTGATTCCTCACGTAAAAATACAATTTGAAAGCAATTCACAACGGGCGTACTCATTATCCATTATTTTAAGTGCTTGTGATTCCTCACGTAAAAATACAATTTGAAAGCAATTCACAACTATCGACTGACATAAGATCAAGTGATTGATCTTGTGATTCCTCACGTAAAAATACAATTTGAAAGCAATTCACAACGTCTCACGTAATGCTCCAGCACTTTTTGTGCTTGTGATTCCTCACGTAAAAATACAATTTGAGAGTACTCTGAATCGAATTAAATATACAAAAAACTGATTTGATTGAAATAGTAAGTTTTTGATAAATATGATTACATATCTTTTGCATTTAAAAGATTATAATAAAATTTAACATGCTTCAAGTAATTCAGAATTGTTTTCTAAGTATTCCCCAAAAGATATAATATCTTTGATGGAAAACTTAGATTTCGGAATGTTTTAGGATGGGTCTACAGCTTATCACTAAGTGATGAGAATATTTTCAATGGGAGATTCACAAACTTTTTACTAAGAGATCAATCCGTTTTTTTCATTTTTTTCAGCTTATCGTTAAGCGATGAGTTGAATTTTTGAGTAATCACTAAGTGATGAGAATATTTTCAACGGGAGGTCTGCAAACTTTTTATAAAGAGGTCAATCAATTTTTTTCTTTTTCATTTTCAGCTTATCGCTAAGTAATGAGTTGGATTTTTTAGCAAATTACTAAGTGATAAGAATATTTTCAACGGGAGGTCTGCAAACTTTTTATAAAGAGGTCAATCAATTTTTTTCTTTTTCATTTTCAGCTTATCGCTAAGTAATGAGTTGGATTTTTCAGCAAATCACTAAGTGATAAATACACTTTCAATAGAATATTTTCAAACTTTTATAAAGAGATCAATTTTTTATTTGTTTTCTTTTTAGCTTACCACTAAGCGATGAACAGATTTTAAAAAAAAAGCAAATCAGAAAATATTTGTTAAAATGCAGATAATTTTCAAAATATTTATCTTTTATGTCTATCAAAACCTAAATTTCACTTGTATTTAATCAAAATAACACCTGTTTTTCAAATCTCCTACAATTTCTTCTTACAATCCACGTACACTGCACAAAATTTTACAAATGATAGTCCGGATTTTATTCAAATCTTTACACCTATGATACTTTAGAGAGTATCTCGATTTAGTGAATAGTAGTGCAATCCCAAATGAAAAAAATCTATTTAAAAAGAAAATCAATTTATAACTCAGCTTGGATTGGTACACTTTGTAAAAATTAAACGTCTGATTTTTAGATTTATAACACATTTCATTTGTACAAGCACCAAAAGTTAACAAATGATATTTGGCTACTATTTCAAATCTTTGTTTATGAGATGCTTTAGAGAGTATCGCATAGTAGTGATTAGCATAGTAATATCATAAAAACATTATATGAATTACTTCCTATCCCAATCAGATTCAATAACGCAATTAAAATTAAAAAAGGAGAAAACTTTATGGCAAAACGAAAACACATGCCTAACAACAAACACAAAGGACTCTTTATTTACTGTCATGTATGTAAAAAGCATTTTTCATGGACACGAAAAACAACTTTACGAAACAGTAAAACAGTAAAAGAAGAACCTACGTGTGGCGAAACAGGTAAAAATTATTCTATCTGCAAAAACTTTGAAAAGCATCGGTACAAATCACGCTTGCACGTTCCTGGAAGTGATGGACGAAAAGCGAGCAGAACCCATGATGCTACAAATTATGCAGATGCGGTAATTCAAGCGATTGATTTTGAAAAAGAATTCAAATCGGAATTACAAGGTTTAGGACAACCGATTGAAATAAGAAATCGACACTACTTATTTGATGTACAACTACGGTATATTGATTTTTTAGACAATATAGATGTTCCCGAACATCAAAAAAACACATTATCGGACGGGCGAAAAAATGAAATTGTAAACTGTTTAAAAATATTCAATGAAGCACTTGCAAAGCATAATATCAATAAGAAGTTATTTATTGTTAATCGTATCAATGACATGCATGTCGGTTTATTCCATGATTATCTATTAGTAGATAAGAATTACAAAGGCAACACCTACAATGGAAAAATGAGCGCTTTAAAAGCGTTCCTAAGCTGGGCGATTGACAGATTTAATATTGACATGAAGAACCCCTTTGAAAAGGTGCGAATGATTCCAGTCATTGTAAAACGTGACACCATCACGAAAGAAGAATTTAAAAATCTATTAAAAATCATAAAACCCGAAAACGGAATTGAAATTCAAGGAAAATATAAACGAAATAGGTATAAGTTATATTTAAAAGATGCTTTAGAACTAGGATTGCATACAGGTGGTAGACGAGAAGAAGTTGTCGGACTCAAATGGAATATGATTCGCGAAAAAGATGGCGAACCTGTTTATATTGAAGTTCCCAATTTAAAAGTAAAGAGAAAGAAAGGAGAACGATTCAATACAGATGTGCCACCGAAGATTATCCCTGTAACGAAAAGTCTAAAAAATATACTATATCGTCTGCGTTATGATATCAACAAAGGAAAAGATAGATATATTCTAAATCCCGATAAAAGAACGGATTCATCCATCAAATCAATGAATGATGCTTTATCATTAGGATTCTCACATTTTTACAAGCAATTAAGCACAGGTAGAGAATTACAGTTTAAATGCCTAAGAAAAACATACCTAACATATCTATCATCAACTTTGAAAGGAGATGCAAAACGTCTATCTTCGCATGCGACAGATACAGTATTAAAAAAGCACTATATTGACGAGCGAATCGTAGACAAAGCAATTAAAGAATTAGATATATTTGAAGATTAAAAAAATAGTAAAACGGTACTCTTTGGCGGTACTCCCATGAAAATCAAGAAAGTATAATTTTAAGAAAATAAGTGTAAGTCCTTGTAAATAAGGAGTCTGAAAATAATTTTATCAAAAACCAATAAAAGAACTAGCAACCAGCAACCAGCAACCAGCAACCAGCAACCAAAAAACCACTCACCACATTCAATTTTCCGTTCGTCATATTTTACGATGTAGACATATAAAAATGGAATACATTTACATCGTAATCAAAAAACAACAGACATGCAATTAACAACAATATTCAGACTCGTATTCAAATTAGCATTCTTTTTAGCAACCGTAATCGCGTCAGCACAAGAAATCTCAGGAACTTGGAAAGGCGAGTTAAAAATACAAGGAATGGAACTTCCTTTGGCGTTTAACATTTCAGAAACTGATGGAACTTACACAACCACAATGGACAGTCCGATGCAAAATGCTTTTGGAATTCCAACAAACGGAACTACATTTAAAGATAACGAATTAATCATTCTTCAAACTCAATCAGGAATTGAATACACGGCAACGTTTACGGACGAAACTTTCAAAGGAATCTTTAAGCAAGGTGGACAAGAATATCCGCTAGACTTAATAAAAGGAGAAAAAAACGTCAAAAAAGACAAACCACAAGAACCTAAAAAACCATATCCGTACGTTTCAGAAGAAGTAACTTTTAAAAATGCAACCGCAGGAAACATCAAATTTGCAGGAACATTAACGTTACCTAAAGACGTGAAAAATCCGCCAGTAGTCATTCTCATTACAGGTTCTGGAGCACAAAATAGAGATCAAGAATTACTTGGACACAAAACATTCTTAGTATTATCAGATCATTTAACACGACAAGGAATTGCAGTATTACGTTACGATGACAGAGGAACAGCAAAATCTGAAGGTGACTTTTCAGTAGCAACTTCTTTTGACTTTGCGTCAGATGTAGAAGCGGCAATGACATATTTGCAAACACGAAACGACGTAGTTGACGTAAACAAGATTGGATTGGTTGGACACAGTGAAGGCGGACTCATCGCGCCAATTGTAGCGGCAAGAAACAAAAATGTAGCATTCTGTGTATTGTTGGCTGGACCAGGAGTTTCTGGAAAAGAAATCCTATTAACGCAAGGAAAAAAAGCAGCAGAATTAGAAGATTATCCAGCAAGTGACATTGCAATCTCTCAAGAAATCTCTGCAAAAATATATGACATCTGCGCAGACTATAAAGGAGAAGCATCAAAAGAAAAAATCGCAGCATTATTTCAGGAATTAAAAGGAAAAATGACATCTGAAAAAGCGCAACGAGAGCTAACCGATACTGCATTAAAAGGACAATTAAAAATGATTACTTCTCCGTGGATGCGCGCATTTTTAGGATACAATCCGCAAACGTCATTGAAAAAAGTAACGTGTCCTATATTAGCCGTAAATGGTGAAAAAGATTTTCAGGTATTGCCAGCATTAAACCTGAATGCAATTGAAAAAGGATTAAAAAATAACAGCGATGTAACCATCAAACAATTTAAAGACTTAAATCATTTATTTCAAACTTCAGAAACTGGTGCTTTAAGCGAATACGCTAAAATAGAAGAAACCTTTGCTCCAGTAGCATTGAACTATGTTTCTGAATGGATTAATGCTCGATTTTAATCATCAATCAATAAAAAATGCGCTTTTTCATAGTTGAGAAAGCGCATTTTAATATTTTAGACATTAGTTAAAAAAACACATGGCAACTTCAACCAAAATAAATACATACACTTTCTGGATTTTACAGTTTCTAGGTTGGGGATTTTTGACTACTGCCAATGTTTGGTCAAAAATCCTTATCGTACCAGAAGAAAAAAGTAAAGCCATTTATTTTTTCTTTGAAGGATTGATCTTTATGTTCTTAGCAATTACGCTGACAACATTATTTAGAAATTATCTAAAACGAATTGACTTCATTGCAAATCAAAATTCTAAAAACTACGGAAAAGCCTTTGTAGCATATGCACTCATAGTATTAACCTTTATAGTGATATTGATAGTTAGCGCGCATTACATGTTCATATATATCAATGAAAAGTCAGCCGAAATTTCTACATTGGAAATCTTTTTAACAGGGTTAAATGTGTCTGTTTTTATATTCTTATGGACAATTTTTTATGTAGGAGTTAAATCTTTGGCGCGTTTACGAAAAAATAAAATTGATCGATTAAAACTAGAAACAGCCTTAAAAGATTCGCAATTAAATACCTTAAAAGGACAACTGAATCCGCATTTTATGTTCAATAGTTTAAACAACATTCGCGGTTTAATGTTGGAAGATGTAGAAAAATCAAGAGAAATGCTCACACGACTTTCGGATATGTTGCGCTATTCGCTAAATATGGACAAAGTTGATGCTATTCAAATAGAACAGGAATTGGAAATTGTAGATAATTATGTTGCGTTGTCCAAAATACAATTAGAAGATCGGTTGCAGTATTCAAAACAAGTAGATGCAAACTTATTACAAATAAAAATTCCGCCGATGGTATTGCAAATGTTGGTAGAAAATGCAATAAAACACGGCATTTCTAACCAGAAAAATGGTGGAAAAATTACGTTGATTGTTACAGATAATAACGAAAAAATAATCTTGCAAGTCAACAATACAGGAACGTTGCAAACGGACACAGATTCTACCCGAATAGGATTAAACAACATAAAAAAACGGTTGGAATTACTCTATGGAAATGAAGCAAGCTTTACGCTAAAAGAAGTAGAAAATGAAGTACACGCCATCATTCAAATACCAGTAAATTAAAATGATATATCTATGGAAAATATCACAGCAATTATTGTAGAAGATTCTCGCTTAGCGCGGAATGAACTCAAAGAACTTCTAAAAAAACATCCGCAAATTGCATTAGTTGGCGAAGCTGAAAATGTAGACAAAGCGTACGAACTCATCAACGAAACGCAACCAAAAGTATTATTTTTGGACATTAATATGCCTGAAAAAAATGGGTTTGAATTACTGGAAATGTTAGACAATGTTCCGCTCACTATTTTCACAACGGCGTATGACGAATATGCTATAAAATCGTTTGAATACAATGCGTTTGATTACTTGCTAAAACCCATCAATCAAGATCGATTTTCTAAAACAATAGAAAAAGTCATCTCAACCATAGAAAAAGAAACAACCGACGAAAAACCATTTGAATTACACCGACAAATATTTATCAAAGAAGGTGAAAACTGTTGGCTGATTCAAATTTCAGAAATTGCAATATTTGAAATAGTTGGGAACTACACGCGTGTGTATTTTGAAAGCAACAAACCATTAATCTACAAATCGCTCAACCAAATAGAAGCAAAATTGCCAGCAGCAACTTTTTTCAGAGCAAACCGTCAACAAATCATCAATCTTACGCATGTTGATAAAGTAATTCCGTGGTTTAATGGAAAATTAAAAGTAACGATAAAAAACTCCGATCAAGAAATAGAAATCTCTCGAAGACAATCATATAAATTCAAAGAAATTCTTGGTTTTTAAACAAAAAAAAGCCTAACAAACGTCAGGCTTCTCCATTTTTTTACATATAAATTATGCTACTGGTTCATCAGATCCTACTGGAGATGCTTGGCACCAAAATGAATCAGGGCATGCGCCTAAAGATTCGCAATCTTTTGCTAATGTGTTGTCTGGACAATCTTTAACATCTGCTGTTTTATTAGCGCGACCACCAATTACAGTAAATTTTAAGTTAGAAATTGATCTTTTGTTAAGGCTTAATGTTTTGAAATTTCTTTTTTTCATGATTCTAAGTTTTGTGATTATACCTATCAGTTCACATGAAGAGATTTTGTTACCCGAAATTTTTATTTTTTTCAAAATTAATTACAAAAAGATGTAATCAAAATTATGTTTTATCAAGATGCGTTTTAGAAGAATCGTCGGTAGAATCATGAATTCCTTGTAATTCCTCTTCGGTTAAATGTCGCCATTCTCCAACAGGAACATCCAACGAAATATGCATAATACGCGTACGTTTTAATTTTACAACATTATAATCCAAATACTCGCACATTCTACGTATTTGACGATTTAGGCCTTGAGTCAACACAATAGAAAACGTAAAGCTTGTCAGTTTTTCCACTTTACATTGTCGCGTAAGCGTTCCTAAAATTGGAATTCCGTCGCCCATTTTCTGGATAAAATCATCTGTAAGCGCACGATTCACTCGTACTTCATATTCTTTCTCATGATTATTTCGCGCACGCAGAATTTTATTCACGATATCGCCATCACTTGTTAAGAAAATCAAACCTTCACTTGGTTTATCTAAACGTCCGATAGGAAAAATACGTGTTGGATAATTAATATAATCAATAATATTATCTTTCTCCACTTTAGCATCTGTCGTACACACAATCCCAACGGGTTTATTAAACGCTAAATACACAGGTTTCTCTTTTGGCTCAGAAATCAACTTTCCGTCAACATGAACTTCATCGTCAGGCGCAATTTTAGTTCCCATTTCTGGCACAACGCCGTTAATAGTAACGCGTCGTTGTTCAATAAGTTTATCGGCAGCTCTGCGCGAACAGTAGCCAGCTTCACTTAAAAATTTGTTGATTCTTGTTAATTGTGGTTCACTCATTTAAAATCCTTTCAGTCTGCAAAGCTAACGAAAATAAATAGCTTGTATTTGATATACTTAGCTTGAACTCGAACTTTGACTAATAAATTGTTTCAAAGCATTCAAATCTCCATTAAAATAATCTTCATCAACGGTGGTTCCATTAATAGTTCCGCTAAAACTATATTGCCACATTATCCAATCAGTCCATGTACTAGGCATTTTTGGAGATGAAGCAGTCGTAGGATTTGAAACCCAAAGCGGATATTTGGAAAACCTAGAGTCATTTAAATAACTATCGCCTGTATTTTGATTCGTATAAATAACAGGAATGCGATTGTATTTTTGTTGTATAATATTCAAGAACGATAATAAATCTTCGATAATTTGGCTATGATTTTCGGTTTTTATACTTCCGCCTTCAAAATCGACAATTGGTGGTAAAGCATCGGAAGGAAAATCAGCACCTACAACTGAGAAAAAGTTGTTTGCTTGTAACTGTGGCGCATCATTCGTATAATAAAAATGATACGTGCCTCTTATAAATCCTTTTTCAGGAATTGTTTTCCAGTTAGTTGCAAAATCAGGATCTTGAATTGTAATTCCGCCAGAAGCTTTGCAAATTACAAAAGATAAATCGGTGTTGCTTGTATCAATAGAATCGATTAAATTCCCTTGATTAAACGAAATGTCAATTCCTTTTAGTTGTGTAGACATAATGATAGGTTTGGTTAATAAATCTTATAGATTAACCAAGTTACAGAAAAATAACACAAAAAATAAAAATCAGTTATTAATCAAGTGTAAATACGTATAAATTTCGCCCTTTTCCACGCGATCTTTCATCAGTAATATAAACCGTATTATTGTCTTTAAAGCAAATACCTTCTTTTTGTGACTTGTGATCTAAATCGAATTTAGTCATTTTTCCACCTAAAAAATCATCATCTTTAAAGTTGGTAAACTGCAAAATGGTTTCATGAGATAACAAAACTACTTTCTTTCCATTTGGACTAATTGCCGCAGAAGTTATAGCACAATCAAAATCTTCACAAGAATTAAAAGTGCTGATAAACTCAGCTTCATGTTTTCCTGATTTTGCAGGAATCTTATACAAATTAGTGCGTCCGTAGTCTTTTTTTACACGACTTTTTGTGAATAAATATAAATATCCATTCAGATGAAAAAATGATTCTACATCAAAATATCTATCTTTCTTTTTTGGTGGAAATTTCTTTTGATTCGGAAATGAAAACTCAATTGTAGACGGAAGAATATTTTTCCCGTGATTCAAATCGTTTGCTGCCAAGATATAAATTTTTAAATCTTTTCTTCGGTTATTATTATTTCCAAAATCGCCAATATATACGTTTCCAGCTTTATCTTTCGTTAAATCTTCCCAATCTTCATTCTTTCCTTCAATTTGAAGTGTTTTCTCAATCTTTCCTGTTGCGTTCACGACATACATTCTAGGATGATTTCCGCCATCATTTACCATCCAGAACTTATCAGAATTAGGAATAGTTTCAACTCCAGAAACTTCTTGTAAATCACTTGGTAAATTTCCAACAAGTTTCAATTGACCATAATTAACGGTACAATTCGTAAAAAGTAGAATAATAGTTAAGCGTTTGAAAAATGTTAATAGCATAAATTGTTTTTTTGTAAAAATAAGAATTTCAGTACGGAACATAAAATTTTGCGCGTCAATTAAGAAGAGTTTAAGACTTTTGTTAAATTTTGAATTGTAAATGTTGAATGTTAAATTAAAAAGTATTTCTTTTGAATAACGAACAAAAAGTTAAAAGTGATGAGTTAAAAGTCAGAAATCACGGAAAACAAATCAACAAATCAACGAATCAACAAATCAACAAAAAAACAAAGGAGCGAAGCGACCTAATACCTAACACCTAAAAAAATGCAAACCATAGACATTCTCATAATTGGCGGCGGCGCAGCAGGATTTTTCACAGCAATAAATGTTGCCGAAAAGCATCCTGAAAAATCTGTTGTAATTTTAGAAAGAGGAAAAGATTTTCTAACGAAAGTTCGAGTTTCTGGCGGCGGAAGATGTAATGTAACACATGCATGTTTTGATCCGAAAGATTTAGTAAAATACTATCCAAGAGGCGAAAAAGAAATGTTAGGACCTTTTCATCAATTCTGTTGTGGCGACACAATGGCTTGGTTTGAAGAACGTGGCGTAGAACTCAAAATAGAAGACGATGGCAGAATATTTCCTGTGTCAAACTCTTCACAAACGATAATTGATTGTTTTCTGAGTGAAGCAAAAAAATATAAAGTTGATTTCAGAACAAATCATGCAGTAAAAAACATTTCCAAAGTTGACGAATTGTGGCAGATAGAAACAAGTCAAGGAATGCTGGAAGCCGAAAATGTGGTGTTAACGACAGGAAGCAATCCTAAAATGTGGAAAATGCTTGAAACACTCGGACATTCCATTGTTCCTGCGGTTCCGTCATTATTTACGTTCAATATAAAAGATGCCAGAATTAAAGATTTACTCGGAATTGCAACGCAAGCAAGTGTAAAAGTTGTGGATACAAAACTGGAATCAAACGGTCCATTACTCATCACACATTGGGGAATGAGCGGACCCGGAATTTTAAAACTTTCCGCTTGGGGCGCACGAATATTGGCAGATAAAAACTATAACTTTCAAATAAAAGTCAATTGGTTAGATGATGTTGATAAAGCAGCTTGTTTAGAAAACATCAAAGACTTCAAAATAGAATTAGCTAAAAAAACGGTTCAAAAAAACAATCCATTTGAATTGCCAAAACGTTTGTGGCACCGAATTATAAACGCTGCTGGAATTAAAGATGATACGCGTTGGGCAGATTTAAATAAGCAACAAACCGAACAATTGGCGAGTCAACTCACAGAAGCTATTTTCAATGTGAACGGAAAAAGCACCTTTAAAGAAGAATTTGTCACTGCTGGCGGAATCGATCTGAAAGAAGTTAATTTCAAAACCTTTGAAAGTCGCAAGCAAACAAATCTATACTTTGCAGGCGAAATTCTAAATATTGATGCCATTACTGGCGGGTTTAACTTTCAAAATGCTTGGACGGGAAGTTATATTATTGCAAATCGGATTTTTGATTAGATTTTTGGTATCGCTATCGCTCTTAGAATATTGGACACGCTTTGCTTTGGTATTTTAGTATGTGAATTAATTACACATTGGATAAACTTATAGACCTTTCAACTTTTAAACTAAAATTTTACTATTAGATTATTTCGTCAAGCTGAACTTGATTCAGCTTCACATGAACTAACAAAATACTTCTCGATACAATTTTCTTCGTTTCACTATGAAAATTACTCGAAGTGACGTAGCGTATTGTTTGATGCTAAGAGCTAAAGGCAAGAAGCTAAAAGCCATAATTTTTTAATCTTTCCAATCCTTGAATCCTTCAATTTTCAAAAATCGTATCTTTGCCTAAATTTTAAAATCGTACATGGAAATAGCAACATTTCTACCAAAAAAATATACCGAAAGTATTGACAATGGAAGCGTCACTTGGAAATCGCCAAGTAATATTGCACTCATTAAATATTGGGGAAAAAAAGAAGATCAAATTCCGCAAAATCCTTCGATCAGTTTTACACTTGATGCGTGTGCAACAGTCACAACGTTAACCTATAAAAAACGTGAAGGAAACCAAGATGATTTTTCTTTTGAGTTATTTTTTGAAGGAAAACAAAAGGACGATTTCAAACCAAAAATCAATACCTTTTTAGAACGAATTTTAAAATATCTACCATTTTTAAAAAACTATCATTTTACGATTGAAACTTCAAATTCGTTTCCACACAGTAGCGGAATTGCCTCTTCAGCATCTGGAATGAGCGCGTTGGCGTTGTGTTTTATGAGTTTGGAAAAAGAGTTGAATCCAACAATGACAGAAGAAGATTTTAACAAAAAAACATCATTTTTAGCACGTTTAGGTTCAGGAAGCGCAAGTAGAAGCATAGAAGGCGATTTAATCGTTTGGGGAAAACATGAAGATACAATTGGAAGTAACGACTTATTCGCAATCAAATATCCATATAAAGTACACGAAATTTTCAAGAACTTTCACGATACAATTTTATTGGTTGATAAAGGCGAAAAGCAAGTCAGCAGTACAGTTGGACACAATTTAATGCACAATCATCCGTTTTCACAACAACGTTTCGCGCAAGCGCATGAAAATTTGACAAAAATGCAATCGGTTTTAGCTGATGGAGATTTGGATCAATTTATCGCAATCGTAGAAAGCGAAGCATTAACGCTTCATGCAATGATGATGACGTCGATGCCATATTTCATTTTGATGAAGCCAAATACGTTGGAAATCATCAATCGTATTTGGAAATTTAGACAAGAATCTGGAACGCATATTTGCTTTACTTTAGATGCTGGTGCGAATGTTCATGTGTTATATCCTGAAAATGAAAAAGATAAAGTATATCCATTCATTCAACAAGAATTGGTGAAATTTTGCCAAAATGGACACCACATTTGCGACAGAATAGGTTTTGGAGCGAAAAAAGCTTAATTTTACATCTATTAAAAGCCTCAAATCAAGTCAAATACTAATAATAAATGAAAGGACCTCTTTTCTATTCTAAAATTTTACTCTTTGGAGAATACGGAATCATCAAAGATTCAAAAGGATTATCAATTCCTTATAATTTCTATAAAGGCGCATTAAAAATTGACGAAAATCTTTCTGCGGAAGCAAAAAAATCCAACGAAAGTTTACAAAAGTTTGCAAACCATTTAGAAGCGTTAGATGCCGAACTTGTTACGTTTGACATTGAAGTGCTAAAAAGTAATTTAGAAAAAGGAATGTACTTTGATTCTTCAATTCCGCAAGGATATGGAGTCGGAAGTTCTGGCGCGTTAGTGGCTTCTTTTTATGATAAATATGCACATGATAAAATCACGGTTTTAGAAAACTTAACGCGAGAAAAGTTACTAAAACTCAAAGTGATTTTTGGTGAAATGGAATCGTTTTTCCACGGAAAAAGTTCTGGATTAGATCCACTAAATAGTTACTTAAGTTTACCAATCTTAATCAATTCCAAAGACAACATTGAGCCAACAGGAATTCCTTCGCAAAACGAAGCAGGAACTGGAGCTGTATTTTTATTAGATAGTGGAATTACAGGCGAAACTGCGCCAATGGTAAACATTTTCATGGAAAGCATGAAGCAAGAAGGTTTCCGTAAAATGCTAAAAGATCAATTCATAAAACATACAGATTCGTGTGTGGAAGATTTCTTAAAAGGCGATATAAAATCGTTATTTGGAAACTTAAAATCATTATCAAAAGTAGTTTTCAACAACTTTAAACCAATGATTCCACAACAATTTCATTCACTTTGGAAACAAGGAATTGACACCAACGATTACTACTTAAAACTTTGTGGTTCTGGCGGTGGCGGATACATTTTAGGATTCACACAAAATATTCAAAAAACAAAAGAAACATTAAAAGATTACAAACTGGAAGTAGTCTATAACTTCTAAAGTTTAGCTACCAATGTTATCTAGAAAACGCAAGCTTTTTTACTACAAACTCTTCAGCTTGTTTTCCGTTGTAAGAGGTTATAATATTCTCATCATCGTAATAGCACAATATTTGGCAGCTAGGTATATTTTAGCACCAAAAATAGGCTTTACACAGATTGTCCTTGACAGAAATTTATTAGCTTTAATTTTAGCTTCCGCAGTTGCGATTGCCGCAGGATATATTATCAATAATTTTTACGATGCCGAAAAAGATTTAATCAACAGACCTAGGAAATCGATGTTGGATCGTTTGGTAAGTCAACGCACAAAAATTGCAGCGTATTTCACCTTGAATTTTATTTCGGTAGCCATTGCCAGTTTTGTATCAATTAATGCAATTGTATTCTTTTCGGCATACATTTTCGGGATTTGGTTTTATTCCCACAAAATGAAAAAGATTCCGCTTTTAGGAAATCTTACTTCAGCCATGTTGGCAATTACACCTTTCTTTGCGGTTTTTATTTATTACAGAAATTTAAGCAGCGTCATTTTTGTACACGCGGCTTTTCTATTTCTATTAATTCTAATTCGTGAATTCATCAAAGATTTAGAAAACATCAAAGGCGATTTAGCACAAGATTACAAAACAATTCCAATCATTTACGGCGAAAAAGTGTCCAAAGGATTCATTACTTCGTTTACTACAATTGCAATTTTGGTCACGATTTTTCTAATTTCTCAATACGATACAGGCTATATGCGTTTTTACTTTTATGGAAGTATTTTGCTGTTAATATATTCAATAATAGTTCTTTACAGAGCGTCATCAAAATCACAATACCTTTTATTACACAACATTTTAAAATTCATCATTGTTGCAGGTGTTTTCAGTATTCCTCTGTTAAATATAGATGTGATTCTGGATAAAATTACGAATGTTTTGTGATAAAATCTTGAGAATGATTCAAAATTGTTAAAGCGAATTTGAAGTGCGTTTTTCTTCTTGAAAATTGGTAATTTGTAACAAATCTAAAGGTATGTCATCTTCAAATGAATTAAAAGTCGCGTTGGCGCAAATTGCTCCTGTTTGGTTAGATAAATCGAAAACATTAGAAAAAATAAAAAAGCAAATTCTCGACGCAAGTCAAGAAAATTGTGAACTCATTGTTTTTGGAGAAGCGTTATTACCAGGATATCCTTTTTGGGTTTCTCATACAAATGGTGCTGAATTTAATTCTACCACACAAAAAGAAATTCATGCACATTATGTCAAAAATTCAGTTCAAGTTGAAAAAGGCGATTTAGATGAAATTTGTAACTTAGCAAAACAACATTCTATTGCTATTTATTTAGGATTGATGGAACGCGCAGCAGATAGAGGCGGACACAGTATTTATTGCTCGTTGGCGTATATAAATCAAGAAGGAAGCATTGAATCGATGCACAGAAAACTGATGCCAACATATGAAGAACGCTTAACGTGGGCAAGTGGCGACGGAAATGGTTTACGTGTGCATTCATTGAAAGATTTTACCCTTGGCGGATTGAATTGTTGGGAAAATTGGATGCCGTTACCAAGAGCCGCTTTGTATGGAATGGGCGAAAATTTACACATTGCAGTTTGGCCTGGAAGCGAAGTAAATACCAAAGACATTACCCGATTTATTGCGCGCGAATCACGTTCGTATGTGATTTCAGTTTCTAGTTTGATGCACAAAAAAGACATTCCAGACACTATTCCACATTTGGAAGAAATTTTAAATACTATTCCAGACGAAATGGCAAATGGCGGATCGTGTATTGCGAGTCCAGATGGCGAATGGTTAGTAGCACCAGTTTTACATAAAGAAGGCTTGATAATTGCAACGTTAGATTTTAATCGTGTGTTGGAAGAACGCCAAAATTTTGACGCTGTCGGACATTATTCGCGTCCAGATGTGACACAGTTAACCGTGAATAGAGAACGCCAAAGCACTATTAAGATTAGAGAATAGGTTAGTGAAACTCAATTTTGAGAAGTCAGAAAGACGCACCGCAAATTGTAAGTTGAACTAATCTCGCTGAATAGCGTGATCTTGTACCTTTTCTACTTCAACTTGGTATTTTTAGATATTCTATAAAAACACAAATTTAATATGAGTTCAAAGATTGTATGTGTTTTATTTTGAACGAACTAACTAATTTTATAACATAAAAACGAATAATTCATTCTAGATTCGTTTATCATAAATTAAAAAGTATCTTTGCAAAAATTTTATAGCATAATTTAAAATGGCAAGAGAGCGACAAGGTAAAAGTAGAGTCAAACCGAGCGGGAAGAATACTGGAGGAAAAAAGCCTTTTGATAAGAAGAAATCTTTTGATGGAAAGAAATCTTTTGATCCAAAAAAAGCTACAGATGGGAAGAAAACTTTTCAAGGAAAAAAATCTAACGATAAGAATAAATCTTCCGAAGAAAGAGAAGCTGTTGAAGGAAAGAAACCTTTTGACGGGAAAAAGCCAATTTACAGAAAGAGAGCAGCGACAAAACCTAAATCTCCAAGCAATCCGAATGAGATTCGCTTGAATAAATATATTGCAAATTCGGGAATTTGTTCACGACGTGAAGCAGATATGCATATTTCCATTGGAAGTGTTACTGTAAACGGTAAAGTGGTCACAGAAATGGGCTACAAGGTATTGTTGAACGATGAAGTTCGATTTGATGGAAGAGTTATTTCACCTGAAAAAATAGAATATATTTTATTGAATAAGCCAAAAGGGTTTTTGGTAACTACAAAAGACGAAAAAGATCGTAAAACGGTGATGGATTTAGTGGCAATGGCTACAAAATCGAGAATTGTTCCTGTTGGACGATTGGAGCGACAAACTACAGGATTGTTATTGTTTACCAATGATGGAGAATTGGCAAGAAGATTAACAGATCCGCATGAGAGAGTTCGAAAAATCTATCATGTAGAATTGGATAAAAACTTGACTCAGACTGACTTCAACAAAATAAAAGATGGTGTCAACATCCGAGGAGAAGTACATAAAGTAGATGAGATTTCTTGGATTCAAGGAGCTACAAAACGTGAAGTAGGCATTAAATTGAGTTCAGGAAGTAATGGTTTGGTAAAAGCAATCTTTGAGTATTTATCGTATACTGTTGCTCGTTTAGATCGTGTAGTTTTTGCGGGATTGACGAAGAAAGATTTACCGCGAAGTAATTGGCGACATTTGACAGCTCAAGAAATTGTCAATTTGAAAAATTCATAAAAATAAAGCCTCTCAATTTTGGGAGGTTTTTTTTTTGCTTTAATTTGAATCACAACTATATTCCCAAGCCATATTCGGCGTAATTTTCTTTAATATTTCTATCACTTTTGTATGCAAGGAAAATTGGTGAAGAACTCTAATTCTTCACTTCCATACTTTTCTACACTCAATATAACTTCTACATAATAGTTATAATTCCAAACCGTTCGGTGTTGGTTATTAATCATTTACAATCTGAAAAACATCAATAAAAATAACGAGTAAAAAAATCAGCGTAACTTTATTTTTGTTGATGATAATCTTTAATTTTTCTCCCATTGATGGTTCTTTCTTAACTCTAAAATCTTCCTTTATTTTATCTGTAACAAACACTTTTTCAACGGTTTTTATATCAGCTTCTTGACGATTGTTTTTGAGAATGAATTCGGCATAATTCTCATAGCCAAGATAACAACAAAGGCAGTTTGCTACCGAACTTTTGAGTTCTATCAGTTCATCTTTAACTGCAATATTGTATTTATTTCGTAAGCTTTTTTCATGATACTGAAAACGGCATTCTTCCATCATATAATCTGAAATTTGTTTCGAAAGCCCAGTGACAGACATGTTGACTCCAGTTGCTTCTTTTACTTCTCTTCTCGCTTTTTTAAAAGCATTTAATACTAAATCTTTATGCATTACTTATAGTTTTAGGTTTCTCTTCTCATTGCCAAAACACCAATAGAATTTTATATAAAAACAGGGAAATTTTATGGAAATAACTTTCCTAAATCCTTCCTTAAACTTTCCGTTCATTCCCGTGATTCTTCCCTTAATTTGCTTCAGAAACATTTCATAACTGAGGCTTAAATCAATTTGATCTCTGCATTTAAACTTGGTTGATTCTTGAGATAAGAAGCAATAGGATGGCTTTTTTGGAAGTAGTCAAACTACCTGCAATTATCTCACACTTCCTGAAAACACTAGAAAACGGCGCCTTTTCTATTTCACTGTGTTGCTGCAATAAACACCTGAGTATTTCTCGGACAGCAACACCTATGTCCAATTTTAAATTCTAAACAAAATGAAAAAATTTATCTTAATAATACTTACGGTTTTCCTCAATGGGGCAATATTTTCTTGTACACCGAACTCAATAGCAGAAGAAGAAATACAATTTGAACAGCTAGCAACTGAAGGCGATGATGGAGAAGTTGTGCCTGATGTAGTACTACCTACTGGAGATTAATCTTTAATTATAATCATATTTTTACTATTTTAGGAGGATGAAACTACTACCAGTGACATCCTTCTTTTTGTTTACGATACTTTTATTAGTACTAAGTGCTTGTGAATCTGTTGTAAAACATAAGGAAATAAGGAATCCAGAAATTACTAATTTGAAAAATAAGATAGCTGATCTAAGAAATAGAGGTGTCTATGACAGCGCAATAGTATGTCAAGGTAAAGCACTGGAAATAGCAGTTCGATTGAAAGACTCTTCTTATGTACAATATGGATATTTTATGCAATATCAAAACTATAAAAAAGTAGGGAATAAAGATTTTACAGCTAAGTATCTTCAAAAATGGTATGATATGTCAGAAATGAGGAATGATACACTTTGGATGGCTTCTGCAAAACAAATTCAGGGAACCATTCTCTACAATAACGAAGAATATGAGGAAGCTTTTGAGAAATACTCGACATCAAAAAAATTATATTTAGAAATTAATGATACCATAAATGCAGGAAAGCTTTTATTGAATATAGCTAATCTTCAAAAAAAGATAGGGAATTTAGGTGCTAGTCAATTGTCAGCTTTAGACGGATTACAATATTTAGAATCTACTAATAATTTGAAGTCTTTGAGTGGACTTTATTATGCATTAGCTGTTGCTTCTAAAGAAACAGGAAGATTAAAAATTGCTGAACAGCGTTTAAATCAAGCATTGGCAATGGCAAAAGATTCAGCATCTAGAAGCAAGATTGGAATACTCAATATCAGA
Organism: Kordia antarctica; assembly: GCF_009901525.1. Taxonomy (NCBI): domain Bacteria; kingdom Pseudomonadati; phylum Bacteroidota; class Flavobacteriia; order Flavobacteriales; family Flavobacteriaceae; genus Kordia; species Kordia antarctica. Next base: position 2,858,637 of record NZ_CP019288.1, on the reverse strand, counting down.
AAATTTAAGAATACGAAAGCAAACATTTTTAAAGAGTTAGAGCAATATGATAAGGCTATTATTATTTATGAAGAGCTATTAGTTGATGAAAAAAATGATACGCTAGAAACTAAACGTGTCAACGCTAATTTAGCCCACACACTATTTCTTAAAAATGGTTTTAATAAAAAATCGGATTCATTGTTGCAAAATGCACTTTCTTATTTTTTTTCGATAAAAAAAACATCTGCATTATTTTCTGTACAACTCAAGTTGGCTCAACTTTATAGTGAAATTAACGAAAGTAAATCATTGAAATATGCTATTGAAGCTTTAAAAAATGCAAAAAAGACAGGAAACCCAACATCTGTTTTTGAAGCATTAGAAGTGAAAATTCATATAAAACATGAAGATGGAGATTTCACTAATTATGTAAAAATCAGAAAGCAGATAGAAGTAAACAAAGAAAATTTGAGTTATTTATATGCGAATGAACGATTTGATTTAGATACCTCTGAAAAGAAAAGAATAGCTTCTGATAAAGCTAAAATTATTTCTGATAAAAATGCAGCTCAGGCTCGCAACCAAAATTTAATTTTACTACTCATACTACTAATTTTATTAGTCGTTACTTTCTTCATCTACCAAAAAATAAAACGTCGTCACAAAGTTGAAAAAATAAAAACGGCACAAGCTACCGAAGTCCGAATTGCTACAAAAGTACACGACGAACTCGCCAATGATATTCATAATTTGATGTCAAGATTGGAAACTTCAGATCCAGATAAAGATAATGTTTTAGATAAATTAGACATTATTTATAACAATGCAAGAGATATTTCAAAGCAAAATAGCAGTGTGGAAACAGGCAAAAATTTCCCTGAAGAATTGAGTAATTTGTTCAGAAGTTATCAATCTGAAGAAGTAAATGTAATATTAAAAAAGTATGATATTGATATTTGGAAAGGAATTTCTTCTCATATAAAAATAACAATTTATAGAGTTTTGCAAGAACTATTAACCAATACAAAAAAACACAGCAATGCCGCATTGGTAATGGTTTCCGTTGAAAAAAAGAACAAAGAGTTATTCATTCAATATACAGATAATGGGAAAGGCTTTGACGAAGAAATTTCAAAAAATGGTTTACAAAATGCGGAAAACCGTATTCATGCAATTAAAGGAAAACTTACTTTTGATACAGAACTTCACAATGGGTGTAAGTTTAATATTAATGTTCCAGTATGATATATAGCCTATGTTTACTAAAGTTTTAATAGCCGAAGATATGGACGACATCAACACAGGTGTCCTCACAGCACTTTCCGAATTGGAAATCCCGACGATTGATAGAGCTCAATATTGCGATGATGCAGATTTGAAAGCAAAAAGAGCACGAAAAGATGAAGAACCGTATGAATTACTCATTACAGATTTGTCTTTTGTAAAAGATTATAGGAAACAAAAATTAGCTTCCGGAGAAGAGTTGCTCATCAAGTTGAAGAAAGAACAACCAGACCTAAAAGTAATTGTGTATTCTGTGGAAGATAAATTACAATGCGTGCGCAGACTCTTCAATGAATACGATATTGACGCGTATGTATGTAAAGGTCGCAAGAGTTTAAAAGAATTAATAAAAGCCATAAAAACAGTTTCCAATGGTAAAAAACATCTTTCTACAAAGGTGAAAAATGCATTGAGTGCTAAAAAAGATATGGAAATCGATGATTACGATATCAGTTTGCTCAAATTGCTTTCCAGAGGAATGAACCAAGATGAAATTGCAGCAGACTTAAAAGGCCGTAGCATTTCGCCAAATAGCCTGAGCTCTATTGAAAAACGATTGAGTAAATTGAAAATCTATTTTAAAGCAAATAATGCAATTCACTTAATTGCCAATGCAAAAGATTTAGGACTTATTTAATAAACATAGAGAACTTTCTCTTATACTAAATCGGTTTCTATACAGCGTTAACATTCATAATAGAACAATTTCACCAAACTTACTGTATGTGATTTAAACTCCAAAAATGGAGGAATGTTTTATGAATTTAACTGCACATACGGAAAACCGTAAAGAACTAGTTTTTATTATGAATAAGTTTGAATATAAAACAAAAAATAATGGAATATAAAGTAGTGCCGTTCGTGCCAACAGTAAATGTAAGTCAAGAATCATCAAATCATGTTTCAAATCAATTGGAAAATATTATTAAAAACTATTCCGATCAAGGTTGGAAATATATTAGTTTAGAAAGTGTAACTACTGTTGTGCATCCTGAAGCAGGTTGTTTTGGATTAGGAGCAAAACCAGGATATACAACGACTCGACAAATGATTGTATTTAATAAATAATGAAGTATTTTCTACTATTTATAATAAAATCTTATTGGCTAATTATACCAAAATCAAAAAGGCGAAAATGCATTTTTAAGCAATCTTGCTCAAATTATGTATATCAAACAGCGACGAAAGATGGTTTTATCGCTGGTCTTTATGCTTTTAAATATAGGTATAAAAATTGCCGTTACGGATATGAGACATTTATAAATCCTATTGATCAAAAGGTGCAAATTAAACTTAGAAACAACGAAATTTTAGATCAAGAAGATATTTCAGAAAGATTCCTCCTATAAAGTCGCAACATAATCAATCAATTTTGCGAAATCTTTTTCTTTTTTCAGCTTTAATTTTTCTGATTTGATATACTTTTTAATTTCGCTTTCTTTCTCAGGAAATAACTTTACAACAGCTTTTTTCTTAGTTTCAACTAAAATTGGTTCGCCATTTTTTACAATATAATAATAATCATATTGTGTAAATTTTGCAGCTCTATCTGCCTGATTCCTTGTTGGAGCTTTTTCATTTGGAGAAAATTTACACTTCTTTCTCAACAATAACTGCACGTTTTTTTCATCGTTTAACACTAAAAAATAGGCTTTCTTTTCAAATCCTTCTTCGTCTTTATAGGTAAACAATTCTAACGTTTTTCCTTCAAACACAACTCTAGAACCATCAACTTTCATCAACGCTTCCATTTCTTGTCCGTCGTGCGGTAACAATTCAACTTCATTTGAATACGTATTTAAACGCATCATAATAGTTCCATACGATTTATCGCCGATATAAAATTGCGCCATTTTATAATTTTCATATAAATACGGACTTCCTTTTACATTATCCCAATCAATTTTATAAGGCTCTTTTTCTTTTGTGTTTAATAATTTTCGAAGATGATCGTATATCTGAGAAGTACTTTCAAACTCTCTCGGTGCGCCGCTAGATTGAGCAAATATGGAGGTGCTAAAAAGTAATAATAACGCGATTGGTAACAGTCGTAATGATTTCATAATGGTATAATAAATTGGTTCTAACTATAAAAATACTGAAAAAATGTGGTTTTTTTTGACTATTTAATGAAGAAAGTCATCTGAAAATTGCCGTTAAGAAGTCTGAATACCAGGTTTTTTTGTGTATTGTTTGAAGATTTCATAGATCAAAAATCCATACACAACAACATATTCCAAGGCAACAAAACCTAAGTTTTCGGCATAACTTTCATTCCGATATGCTGTGTAACTAAAAATAATCATGAATGACCAAACGACGGTAAATCGGTAATTGGTAAAAACACTCAAAATTAATAACGTTGCCAAATACCAAGGATGCATTGTTGTGGTTGTAAAAAAGTAAAACGAAAGTCCAAATAATAATGCTGAAATCATTTTTTGGAAATCTTTATTATTTCTAAAAAGACTTATTCCTGTGACAAAAATTAATACAATTATTGGTGTAATTTTCCCAATATCTTTAATCATATTCCAACCGACAATTTTGAAGCCAATCCAACGTGCGATATAATAAATACTTGCGTTGAATTCAAAATTCTGAAACCATAATCCGACAGTTTCTTTATAATTTGAAATGAATTGTTCAGAGAGAAATGGTAAAAATAAAATGATAATTGTTGCAATAACAATACTGTAAAAAGCAATTAATTTTAGGATTCCTTTCCAAACGGTTTGAAACGTAATTTTGCTGATTTCAGATACTTTGTGTTTGGCAAACCATTGAAAAAACAGTGGCAAAAACAACAACGGAATTAACTTCACAGAAACAGAAAAAGCTAACAATACAGCTGTCCATTTCCAAGATCCTTTTTGTAGCAAATACAAACTCCAAATGAAAAAGAAAATCATCACGCCTTCAAAATGTAAATTTCCTGTGAGTTCAATAATAATGAAAGGATTCAAGATATACAACCAAATATTTTTGATAGGTAAACCTAAATTTTCAAGTAGTTTCTTGCCGAAATACAACGTTCCAATATCTGCGAGAATGATTAAAATTCGCAAAATTACCACAGAACCTAAAATATTGTTCCCAGAGAAAAATCCAGCGAAAGCGAAACACAACTGATTTATTGGCGGATAATTGGTATAATGCGACGCACTCAAATCGCCCATTCCGTTGAATAATTCCTGCGCTTCCGCAATTGGCGCAGTTCCAGAAGCCATCAAATCGTTTGGTAAATATAAATACGGATTCCAGCCTTCTACCAGCATTCTTCCGTCCCAAATAAAGCGGTAAAAATCTTGTGATAAGTTCGGAATGCTTCCCAAAAAGACCAATCGGAAAACGATGGCAATTCCCGCAAGGGTAAAAAAGTGTTGCTTTTCTAATCGGATCAATCCGAAAAAACTTAAAAAAACGACACTATATAATGTGATTAAAATTGTGACATCAGTTCGCACCAACGGATACCCAATGTAGTAATATACAAAGGCGCTAATGAACACAAGTATGATAGAGAATTTATGATATTTTATCGCGGAAGCGATCACGCTTTTGAACGAATAGAGTTAAAAAATACAAAGGCAAAACCTAAGAATAACATTAAGTGAAACGGAAACAATCCGAAGTCATTTAACGGATATGCGCTGTACATTCCGAATAAGAAATATACCATTAAAATAGCTTCAATAATTGTATTTCCTGACACATTCTTTTTGATATATTTATTGTTTTTCCAAGAATCTTTTAGTGTTTTTATGTTGAATTTTGGCGTTCGTACAAATTCACTTTTTTTCCCTAAATGTCCTTCCATAACAGCAATAGAATTGTGTACTGAAAATCCCATCGCGACAGAGAAAAAGGTAAAAAACATCTTGATATAATCTACAAAATTCATAAATCCGCCGCCTTGTACACGTTTGAACGGAAACCAAAAACATACAAAAAATATGATCGTACTAATGATGAAAAAACTTGAAACTGTAAAGTAAATTTCTAAATGTCCGTATGTGTTTTTTATGTACAACATCGGAATACTTAACACGCCAACAATCAAAACATTTAAAAACATAGTACTGTTGAGTAAGTGTAAAACTCCGTGAATTTTTGTTTTTAATGATATGTTTTTAGAGAAAATAACACGCTTAAACATTTTTCTAAAATTCTCCGCGCCACCTTTATTCCAGCGGAATTGTTGCGTACGTGCCGCGCTAATAACTACGGGCAATTCGGCAGGCGTTTCTACATCTTCTAAATACTTGAATTTCCAGTTTTTCAACTGCGCGCGGTAACTCAAATCTAAATCTTCTGTGAGTGTATCGCCTTCCCAATTTCCAGCGTCAATAATGCAGGTTTTGCGCCAAATTCCTGCGGTTCCGTTAAAGTTGATAAAATGTCCTTGGGAATTTCGTCCAACTTGTTCCAACGTAAAATGTGCGTCAAGCGCGAATGCCTGAATCTTTGTTAACAACGAATAATCGCGGTTAATATGTCCCCAACGTGTTTGTACAACGCCGATTTTTTTATCTTTAAAATATGGAATTGTTTGTTTCAACCAATCTTCTTTCGGAAGAAAATCTGCATCAAAAATGGCGATAAAATCTCCTTTTGCTGCTACCAAACCATCTTTTAGCGCGCCAGCTTTAAAACCCGTTCTATCTTTTCGGCAAATATGTGTAATATCAAGTCCTTTTGCTTGTAATCTTTTAATTTGTGCTGCAGTAGAAATCACAGATTCGTCCGTAGAATCATCTAAGACTTGAATTTCTAGTTTTTCTGTTGGATAATCGATCTCAGCAATATTGTCCAACAAGCGTTCCATGACGTACAATTCGTTGTACACAGGAAGCTGAATTGTTACATACGGAACTTCGTTTGACTTGTTTAAATCAAAACGCGGAGAAGTATCTACATTCTTTTTTGCTCTCAAATAATTGACTAGCAAGTTCAATTGCGCCAAGCTATATAGTAAGATAAGTATAAGCGCAATAGAATATATTGCCATTATGAAAAACGACAACGCTAGCTTAAAAAATTCTGCATCAAACTCCATCTACTTAAAACTATATTTAAAAATCCAACCTAAAATTTTCACGCCAGCAAATATAGAACCTTTTACGGTTCCAGAAACTTTTGAGACGCCAATTCTCTTTTTATATTTCACAGGAACTTCTACATACGAGAGTTTCTGTTTCAATGCTTTGAGCTGCATTTCCACGGTCCAACCATAGGTTTTATCTTCCATGTTTAAGTTCAGAAGCTTGTCATATTTAATGGCTCTAAAAGGTCCTAAATCGGTAAATTTTGCACCAAAAAACAACTTCATTAAAAACGTTGCGAGCCAATTTCCAAATACTTGTTGCGGCGTCATAGAACCATTTTCTCGCAACGATTTCACGCGTGCACCAATGACAAAATCAATATTATCTTCAATAATTGGCGCGACTATTTTTGTCAATTCTTCTGGATAATCTGAATAATCGCCATCCAAAAACACTAAAATATCGGGCTTTTCATTTTGATTAAAAATGTATTCCATTCCTTTTAAACAAGCATATCCATAACCTCTTTGTGATTCTTTCAAAACGGTTGCGCCAGCCGCTTTTGCGTTAATTTCTGTGTTGTCGGTTGAATTATTGCTTACCACAATAATTTCACTAACATTTTTGGGGATTTCCTGAATAACATTTGCAATAGAATCCGCTTCATTATATGCAGGAATGATGACTTTAATGATCATATATTTTTGTTTGACTCTTGGCTTCTTGGCTCTTGGCTGTTTGCTCTTGGCTGTTTGCTTTTGGCTGTTTGCTTTTGGCTGTTTGCTTTTTTAGCCTTTGGCTTTTATGTTGAATTTTGAATTGACAATTTGAGCTTTTTAATTCAACATTCAAAATTTAGCATTTAAAATTAATTAGAAATGAGTTTTTTTCAACAATAAATAACCAGCAACCAGCAACCAGCTTACTTCTTACTCTCTTCAAGCATTTCAAACAAATCCATATCGTTTCCTAAAATTACTTCAGGAACTTCGTGACGCGTTGCGCCATCATCATTTCCGTTTTCTAATTTTAAAACTCCTCTTGGGCAAACTGCGCTACAAACGCCGCAACCAACACAAGAAGCACGCACAATATTTTGTCCTTTCTGTGCATATGCGCGAACGTCAATTCCTTGTTCGCAATACGTAGAACAATTTCCACATGAAATACATTGTCCGCCATTTGTGGTAATTCTAAACTTAGATTTAAAACGTTGAATAAGTCCCATGTAAGCGGCTAACGGACAACCAAAACGACACCAAGTTCTATTTCCTAGAAGTGGGTAAAATCCGGTTCCGATTACGCCAGCAAAGATAGATCCGATAAAGAAACCATACCATTCATTAATTGCATACGCGTTGATTCCTAAAAAAGTATGATCGTTTGCAAGTTCTGGAGTTACAACAATATTATAAGTATTGTAACCGACAACAACAGTCATGACAATGGCAAAAATTAAAATTGGATACAACAACCAACGTTCTATTTTCCAAGCAATCAAACGCTTGTCAGATAATTGACGATACGGATCTCCAAGCGTTTCCGCTAATCCACCACAACCACAAACCCACGAGCAATACCAACGTTTTCCGTAAATATAAACTAACAATGGTACGACAACGATAGAAAGAATAAAGCCCCAAAAGAACATGAACTTTCCTAAATGACCTGAATCTAAGTAGTTTTTCACATTCCAATCTGTCAAGAAATTATAATCTAATGGCCAAGCGTTTTTTAAATCGACACCTGGTAAATCGAATAATGGTAAAATCTCTACTAAAAGAAACGCAAATATAATTTGGAAAAATAATACACTCGCCGTTCGCACAACTTGATATTGATTGTGTCGATATTTGATAAACATCCGAATTCCCATCACAGTCATAGAAACCGTGTATAAAATTCCATATAAAAACCATTGCGAAGCCGAGCCGTTTTCAATGAAAATACTTTTTACGGGATCGAGAATATTTGTCCAATTTGAAATAATGTATGGATGAAAATATAATAATACGTAAAACGATACTAAGAATCCGAAAACTACAATTCCAACCCAACCACGATTTGTAGCATTGTTTAAGTAAATTCCGTTGTTTTTAATTCCAGGAATTGGCTTTAAGAATAATCTTGAAATGATAAACATTAACGAACCAATAATTCCCAAACCAAAAGTTAGGAATAAAAAGAGTGCTTTGTTGTCTGCAATGATTCCTGTTGCGGCACGTTCTGTAATGTTGAATCGTGCATATTTATTATCGTACAATAAAAAATCTTTAGCTTTATTTTTATTAATTTCTGAAATCTTAGTTTTTAAATCCTTTTGAAATGCTTCCGCAGAATCGTACGTTTTCTTCGGACTGTACATCCAATTTGTAGCTTTGTCAAGAGATGTAACTTCTGCTTCTGCTAAATTTTTCTCTAAAACATCTTTTGTATACGAGACACTTCCACCTTGAGTGGCATCATTAATAATTTTCTTTGTTTGAGTAGACGTAATTCCTTTTTCTTCAGCAACAGCTTGCGTAATTTTTTCGTTGTGTTTGTCAAATAATCCTTTTACATCATTTATAAACGAAAATTGATCGTTATATGTTTTGTCCAACACGCCGTTTTCTTTCGCAACAGCGATAAACGTTTCGGTTACTTTAGCATCTTTTCCGTCAAACGTTTTTTCAATAGAAGTTTGTGATAACGTGTAATTTCCCATGAATAAGGTTGCGATAAACAACAACACCGATCCGATGAATATATAGAGTCCTGCAATTCGAATGAATTTCATAGTATGGTTTTTAAAATGAGGTGATTAGTGACTAAAAATACGTTTCCAGCTTTTCTTTTTGAGTTGAATGTTGGTGTTATTTTCTTGATTGAATTTTGCCACAATTTCTTTTTCGTGCAATTTGTAAAATTCAGGATCAAAATTAGCATTTGCTAAATGTTCCAAAACGTATTCAACGGAACGTTTTTCATTCAACCACTTGTCAAAACTGATGTGACGCATGCGAATTCCGAACGTATTAATTCCTATAAATTCGTTGGTATTTTTATCATAATTGATATGAATACATTTTTTTCCGCCTTTATGTTCCCAATAAAAACGCGCTTCATTTTCCTTTGGTTGCGCCCAAACCCAACCGTACGTTTGATATTCAATATCTAGAAACTTCGCAGAATTGAACCAATGTCCAGGATTATAATCTCTAGGGTTTCCACACAATGTTTGCGCTAAGGTTTCGCCCATCATTCTACCTGTATACCAAACCGCTTCAATTGGTCTGCGTTGGTCAATTGCTTCATGTTGTTCGGCACAATCGCCAATTGCGTAAATATCTTTCACGTTCGTTTCCAGGCGACGATTCACTTTTACGCCACGACCGAGTTCAATATTTGAATCTTTTAGGAAATCTATATTTGGAGTAACTCCAGCCGTTAATCCGACAACTGTACACGGAATTTCTTCGCCAGTTTCTTTGATAATAATGGATTTCACTTTTCCACTTTCGTCAGATTTTATTTCTTGTAAATTAACGCCTAAGCGTAAATCAATATGATGTTCCTTAATATGTCGGTTAATCATTTCCGATTCTTCCGCAGGCAAAACGCCACTCCAAAAACTATCTTCTCGAACTAAAAAAGTGACTGGAATATCTCTACTTTGAAGCATTTCTGCGAGTTCAATTCCAATCAATCCGCCGCCAACAATTACAGCACGTTTACAAACTTCTTTATTTGGCGCATATTTCTCTAAATTCTCTAAATCTTGTTTGTGATACATTCCCATAACGCCATCCAAATCTTGTCCAGCCCAACCAAATTTGTTCGGTTTAGATCCTGTCGCGATAATAAGTTTGTCATATTTCATGGTTTCTCCACTTGCAAAAACGAGTTCTTTAGAAGCATCTTTTACTTGTTTTACAAAGCCTTTTTTCAGTTCGATGCGATTCTTTTCCCAAAACCAATTTTCATAAGGTTGCGTATGTTCAAACTTCATATGTCCCATGTACACGTACATTAACGCTGTGCGCGAGAAAAAATAATCCGTTTCAGCAGATACGATAGTAATTCTTTTATCGGAAAGTTTTCGAATATGTCTGGCTGCCGTAACGCCAGAAATTCCATTACCTATAATTACAATATGTTCCATAAGAATGCGATTGATTTTTAAGATTTCCCGCTTGTGCAAGAATTGGTTTGTGTCAGAGGTTCTGTCGTGATTAAAGTTAAGAACTTATATTGAGACAGCGGATTTAGAATAAGTATAAATTAAAAGTGTTTTGTAAGGATTTTCAAAAAGCTATAATTTGTTTTACGCTTGAGATGAAAAATATCCTTGCAAAATTGTAAGTTCCTTTACTTTTTCTGGACTTAAACATGATTATGAAATAAACCGTTATTATGTGGAAAAGACGACGAAATAATCTGTTTATCGAGAAACAGATTGCCGCAAGTTTTTTCAAAACTCTCGCAAAGACGTTTTGAGAATACTTCGAACAAAAAACAAATACACAAACAAACAAACCAACATGAAAACCAAAAACCTATTTGCAATTGCACTTACATTACTATTTACTAGCGTCTCTTTTGCACAAGATTCAGACGATGAAACCACAGATGAAAAGAGTAATATTCAAGAATATACACCTTCCAAATTATTGAAAAAAGGACAATGGGATATTAAATTTTTCAATAGTATTTACACACAAACTGAACGTACAAATGCAGGAAGTACTTCTGTTGATATTCCACGAGAAACATTTTTTACAAACACAACTGAGATTTACACAGGAATTAGTAAAAATAGAAGAATCAACATTGGATTTATCTTTCAAGTTCGCTCCAATACTTTTGGTGGCGCAGGCGCTTTAGACGTTTTTAAATTTGAAGATAATAACTCGGCAAGAAGCGGATTAACAACGATTGCGCCTTCAATTAGAGTGCAACCTTTCAAAAATATTTCAAACTTTTCATTTACGAGTTCTATCTATTTACCGATTTTTAAAGACAAAGCAAATGCTCCTTATTTAGACAAAAGAAGTGTGTTTTGGGAGACTAAATTCTTCTACGATAAAACATTCGGACAAGATAAATGGCAAGTATTTACACAAGCTGATTTCGGATTCAACTTTGGAGAAAAAAGAGAAGAAGCAGATGTGGATTCTAATGTAGGCGAACGTTTTGCAAACAACAGTTTGTTTTTGCCACTTGGTGTATTTTTAAGTTACTTTCCAACGCAGAAATCAATGGTTTATCTAAATACGAAACAAGCATTTTTGATTGATTTAGGGAATAATTTTTCTCAAAATTCCACTTCCGTGGGAATTGGAAGTAAATACCAACTAAACGATGTTTTAAACCTAGAAGCATCTTTTGATAAATTTGTCAGAGGAAACAGTTTTCAAGGTTTAGGACAAACTTTTAGCATAGGATTAAGAGCAATTTTTTAATTAAAATAGTACATTAGAAGTCTAAAAAAAAGCACGGATGAAATTTAGACTTTTATGTATATTTTTTGGCTTGTTGCAATTTTCATGCACAAGTCAGACTAAAAAAATAAATGGCGTCAGTTTTGTAGCGGCTCCAAACGAGATTGATCAAACACATGTGAATCCTGTTGTAAAAGTCAACGCAAATTACGCCGCGATTATGCCTTTCGGATTTATGAAGCAATTAACGGCTCCAGAAGTTATTCATAATACGGACAGACAATGGTTTGGCGAAACGAGAAAAGGAGCGAAGCAATATGCGGAGTTGTTGCAGAAGAACAACATTAAAATCATGATAAAACCGCAAATTTGGGTTTGGAATGGTGAATTTACGGGTTTCATTGCTATGGAATCCGAAGAAACTTGGAAACAGTTTGAAACTTCGTATGAAAGTTTCATCTTAGAATATGCACATTTGGCTGCCGAAATCAATGCAGAAATGTATTGTATCGGAACTGAATTGCACAAGTTTGTAGCTGCACGACCAGCATTCTGGAAGGAACTCATCACGAAGGTGAAAAAAGTATATAAAGGAAAATTAACGTATGCCGAAAACTGGGATTCGTTTGACAAAGTTCCGTTTTGGAGCGAATTAGATTTTATCGGAGTTGATGCGTACTTTCCGTTAAGCGAAGAAAAAACACCAACATTAGAAACATTACAAATAGGTTGGCAATTGCACAAAAATAAAATGATCGCTTTATCAAAAAAGCTAGACAGAAAAGTGCTGTTTACAGAATATGGCTATCGAAGTATGGAATATACCGCAAAAGAACCTTGGGATTCCAGCAGAAAAGGAAAAGTGCTAAATTTAAAAGCACAAGAAATCGCCTTGCAAGCAATGTATAATGAGTTTTGGAAAGAAGATTGGTTTGCTGGCGGATTCATCTGGAAATGGTTTCATCACTATGAAAAATCGGGTGGATTGGAAAATCATCAATTCACACCACAAAACAAACCTGCGGAAAACGTAGTTCGAGAAAACTATAAATTACATCAATAAATACATGAAAACATTCTTCACGATTCTTTTTTTAAGTTTATGTTTTCAAGGAATTGCACAAAATGATGTGGTTGCTGATGTAAAATTTCAAGGACAAAAAAAGAACAAAGTTGGTTTCTTAAAAAAATATGTAAGCGTTCGAAATGGCGATGTTTTAGATTCGCTTCAGCTTGAACAAGATGTAGTTTTATTGAAACGTTTGGCTGGTGTTTCGCATGCGAATTACCAAGTATTTCTTTCGGAAGATAATCGCTATAATGTATTTTTTAATATAGAAGAAAACTTCACGTTGATTCCAAATGTGAATGTTTGGACAACTACAAATGAGCAAGTTGCGTATAAAGTTGGGTTGTATGATTATAATTTTTTGGGAAGAAATATCGCTTTTGGCGGATTTTACCAAAACAACGGATTTGACTCTTACGGAATCAATTTGCGCATGCCAAATTTGTTTACACGGAATTTTGGAATTGCGCTAAATCATCAGAATTGGACAAGCGAAGAACCATTATATTTTGATGAAGGTTCGGCAAATTATAAATACAGTAATACTTCGTTTGAAGCGTTGTTGTTGTATCAAATTAACTTTAAACACCGCATACAGTTTGGTGCAAATGTGTTCTCTGAAAAGTATAATTACCTTAATGGATTAACTTCTGACGAGATTCCGCAAAGTTTAGCATTGGACAAGTTTCTACTTAAGTTTGCTTATGAATATAATAATTTAGACTACGAGTATCAATACATTGAAGGCATAAAAAACACATTCTATTTTCAATATGTAACTAGTGAAAATAGTTTTCAAGATAACTTCTTAATTGGTTGGAGTGATTTTATGTATTTCAAGCGCGTTGGCGAAAAAGGAAATTGGGCAAACCGCTTCCGATTTGGTGTTGCGTCTAACAGTGCAAGTCCGTTTGCGCCTTTTTCAGTAGATAATAATTTGAATATTCGAGGTGTTGGAAATCTCATTGATCGTGGAACTGCAAGTATGGTTTTGAACACAGAATATCGTCACACATTATATGAAAAAGGGTGGTTTATTTTACAAGGAAACACGTTTATAGATGTAGGAACTTGGCGAAATCCAGGCGGAACTTTTAGTGATTTTGCAAATAGTGAAAACCTCAGAATCTATCCAGGAATTGGTTTACGCTTTATTCACAAACGAATCTTTAACGCCACTTTTCGAATCGATTACGGATATGGAATCACGAAAGATTCAAGTAGTGGAATTGTTTTTGGAATTGGTCAGTATTTCTAATTCCCACGAAAGTGGGAATCTCATGCTAAGAAAACCGAACATTGATTGAAGCTGTAGTAAAGCAGTAATTTTTTCGTATTCAAAGTAGATTCCTTAACAAGTATGGAATGACAGCAAGAAATATTTCGCCACGAATTCACGAATTTTATTGTCTTGAATATCGAAATGAAGACAGAAATTCTATAATTTTGAAAACCCAAAACCCAAAACCCAAAACCCAAAACCCATCACAATGAAATCAATTCTATCCGCTTTTATATTTCTATTAATTTTAATCAGTTGTCAAACCAATAAAAAAGACATCACATTTCATGCTTCACACTTAGCAGAACGACAGAATACACCATTTAGTGACGCTGTAGAAACTGAAAATTTATTGTTTTTATCGGGTCAAATTGGGAAAGATCATAAAAAAGGCGTGTTGGTTTCTGGTGGAATTAAAGCAGAAACCAAACAAGTATTGGAAAACATAAAAGCGGTTTTAGCGCAACATAATTCTTCACTTGATCGTGTCGTAAAATGTACTGTGATTTTAGCAGATATCAATGATTTTAAGGACTTTAATAGTGTGTATGTGCAATACTTTCCTAACAAACCTGCACGCACAACTTTTGCTGTTGGCGGATTGGCAGCGAATGCTAAAATTGAAATTGATGTGATTGCTGCGAAATAAAAAAACAAATTCAAGATACTGTAATTCTAGTATTTAAAAAATAGTATTCATTTTTTTGTAACATATTTTCAAAGTTGATACTTACGGAGCAAATAGATATTAATTGATCGATAGTATCTACTATAATCCTGAAATAAGTAAATGAGATGCTGAAATAAATTCAGCATTATGAAAAACAAAAAACATGAAAAAATTATATATTCTTATCGCTTTTGTTATGTGTAGTTTCATCGGAAATGCACAAGACCAAAAACTTGAAAATTCTGTATTGTGGAAAATTGAACACAAAGACTTAGCAAAACCATCTTATCTTTTAGGAACGATTCATATTATGTGTGAAGATGATTTCTCAATTCCTGAAAAGGTAACTAAAGCTTTTAATGAAACTGAAAATTTAGTTATGGAAGTAGATATGTCAGATACAAAAGCTTTAATGGAATCTCAAAAAAAGATGATGTCTTCTGGAAAATTGAGTGAAAAACTATCTAAAGAACGACAAACATATTTAGATAATTTATTGCAAAAAGAACTAAATATATCGTTACAAATGGTTGATAATTACAGTTTAATGACCGTTTACTCATTATTAATTCAGCAAGGTTTGCCCTGTACTGCGAAAAAAATGTATGAAGCTGAATTGTTGATGCTAGCGAAAGCTAAAAACAAAAGAGTCGCAGGATTAGAAACTTTAAACGGTCAATTGGATTTCTTCGCAAAAG
Organism: Kordia antarctica; assembly: GCF_009901525.1. Lineage (NCBI taxonomy): Bacteria > Pseudomonadati > Bacteroidota > Flavobacteriia > Flavobacteriales > Flavobacteriaceae > Kordia > Kordia antarctica. The sequence continues at coordinate 2,843,181 of NZ_CP019288.1, read as the reverse complement.
CATATCCGAAAGACTTTTTATGGCAGCAAATTGAATTAAACGAGGAATATAAAACGCTGTTTCAAAATATGATAACATTTTATAAAAATGAAGAAATAAGTAGCATATATGACAGTATGCTTGACGAACGTTTTTTTAACAAAAATGCTGAATATTGGATGTTGACTTTTCGGAATACAAATTGGATAAAGCTAATGCCAGAAATGATGCAAAAACAATCCAACTTATTTGCTGTTGGAGCCGCACATTTGCCAGGCGAAAATGGCGTGATTGAATTGTTGCGAAAGCAAGGTTATAAAGTAACTCCTGTACATTAGAATGTAGAAAGGTTTTAATAATTCAACATAATTAAGCAATGTATTGTTAGTTTTTCATTTTCTTTGCTTGCCCAAAGAAAACAGAAACAAAAGAAAAGGCACTTTTTCTGGCAGGTATTTTTAGTTTTCAAAGGAAAATTAAAACCGAAAAGCTTTTACTAAATTTTCTCCAAGGTTTCGAAAATTTTTAACGTAAAAACTTTTCTATACTTCAGAAAAGGCAAACTACGAAAAGTAAATAAACATTCGAGATGTCGAATTGAAGTCAAAAATAAGTATTCATTGGAACTAACCGAACAAGAATTTCTAAAAGCAATTGCTACTCATAAAGGCATAATCCATAAGGTTTCTCGCATCTATTTTGAAGATGCGATTGACCGAGAGGATTTGGTACAAGAAATCATTTTGCAGTTGTGGAAATCTTTGAAATCATTTAATGGGAAAAGTCAATTTTCTAGTTGGATGTATCGTGTTGCTTTGAATACGGCAATTGTATTTTTTAAGAAAGAAAAGCGGAAACCAGATAGTTATAAAATGCCCGAACACGTTCAATTAACACAGGAAGATTATTCTAATGAAAAAGAAGAACAATTGGCAACTTTTTATAAAGCTGTACATCAATTAAATAAAATAGAAAAAGCACTCATATTTCAATTTATTGAAGGATTTTCTGGAGAAGAAATTGCAAAGAATTTAGGAATGTCACCAGTAAATGTTCGCGTAAAACTGAACAGAACTAAGAAGAAAATACAAGAAATTATAAAAGAACAATCAGATGGATTTTGATAAAATAAAAGCACTTATGGACGACGAAAATCAAGAAGGTTTTCAGTTGCCAATAAGTTTAGAAAACTTAAAGGAAAGCAAGCTGCCAATTGCACAAATTCGCAAAACGATGAAAGGCGAAATCATAGTGCAACTAGCTTGTATCGTGCTATTTTTCTCGTTTCCTTTTGTGGTGAAAATGTATGAATTGCCACGAGCCGTTTACTTCATTTTCATGTTTATCACAAGTTTAATGACACTTGGATATTTAGCAAAAATGATTTGGTTTTTACGCCGAAATTCCAATGTTGGACAGCAAACTAAGCAAACGATTTTAAACTTTATTCACGATATAAAATTAACGATGGAAGTGTATAAAACCGGAATTATTGCAGGTTCGTTATTGTTGCCAATTTCGATGGCAACTATTTTTATGGGAACAGTTAATGGTGGAAAGGATTGGTTTTCAGAATGGTTTTTACTAAAAATGTCAACGACGACTTTACTACTTGTCATTTTTGGATATTTGCTTTCAGGCGTAATTATTTATTGGATTACTGTAAAATGGGCAGATAAATTATATGGCTTTCATGTTAAAAAATTAGAAGATATTTTGGTGCAAATGGAAGAGTGATTTTCGCTTCGCTCAATTCAATGATTCAAAAATTCAATGATTCAAGGTTTTTTGGCCGTTTCAATTTTTCGCTTCGCTCAATTCAATGATTCAAAGTTTTTTTAATCTTGCTGGCTTGGGTAACTGAAACATCAATTGGAGTAATTTTCGATAGAAAATTGTATAGAGAAGCACTTTTTTTATTAACTGCCTATAAAAAAAGTCTAAGCAAATCTAAAAGCGAAGCGAGTCTAAGAAGCTACATGCTTTTTATAATATGTATACAATTGTTCTGGTGAAGCTCCTTTTGATTTTTTGATATGAATTACTGCAAAATGATATTGTAACCTCCAAGTTCCTTGTTCGCGATATTTTCGGGCAGACGTTTTTACACTTTTTGGAATGATGGTAAATTGATCGTTTTCATACAAACGATTGATAAATTCACAATCTTCATAAATTGCATAACTTTCATCGTAACCGTTTAATGTTTCAAAAAGTGATTTCTGAATAAATAAAGATTGATCGCCACCGCGACACCAACTTCTATTGAAACGTGTGAAAAACTGTGAAACCAACAACACAGGATGTGGATAATCAAATTTTAAACGAAAACAACCTGCTAAAGATCCTTCTTTTACTTTTTGAAGAATAAATTTGTCAAAATGTTTTGGTGGAAATGTATCTGCATGCAAAAAATACAAGATTTCTCCTGTTGCATATTGCGCGCCAAAATTCATTTGTTTTGCACGACCTTTTGGTGATTTAAAGAGTTGTATGTGTGTTTGAGAATTTTCTGTTTCAAACAGTTTGTCAACACATCTTTTTTGAGAAGTATTGTTTTGTGAGTGAAGTTTGGAAATAAAATCAGTTGTAATTTTTACAGTAGTATCAGTGCTGCCGCCATCGATCAATAAAATTTCATGATGCGCATGTTTCATGCGTTCCAACAAGATTTGTAAGAGCGAAATAATGTTCTCGGCTTCGTTGAGAATTGGTATAATAATAGAAATTTTATAGGGCTTCATTTCTTTTTATACGTGAATTATTGCTTGATGATTTTATTTGTTGAATCTGCGAAATTTTACACTGAGTTTGTCGAAGCGTTGCACTGAGTTTGTCGAAGTGTACTATTCATTCAAAGTCCAATCGTACTCTTTGTAATCAACATCAGCATCTTTGCTGATTTTTACAGCGCTGTATTTGTTTAAAAAATCTATTAGTGAACCATTTTCTTTGAAATCACTTGAAAACCATTTGAAAATTTTTGAAATTTCAACCTTGTTTTGAGTTATTGTATTTCGTTTAGAATCGGCTAAAAAGGTTTTGGTTACGTGTGTTAATTGCGCATCCATATTTTCCGCAGTAAACGCCTTATTTAATAATGGCGGACATGAAAATGAAGCACAATTAATAGCAAAATGCATTCTTGGTTCGTTCATTTTGCGAAGAATTTTATGTTCTATTGTATTCAAATCATATTCTTTTCCTTCTAATGTCCACAACTCTTGTTTCCAAGGATTGTCAATATTTTTAATGCTTTCTAGCGGATAATTCTTTAAAATCAAATCAACTGTCATCGCGTTATACGCGTTAATCCAATAGGCTAATTTTTCATCTTTTGTCCAACTTTTTGTTGGAATTTGTTTGCTCAAACTTTTTATATATGCTTTCAGTCGGTCAGCATCTTCACGAAATCCTTGATAATTTACCTTTCCTGTTTTCGTCACATGTTTTTTTAATAATGCAGTCCAAGCTTCATGATTTACAACCGTTTTAGGTTTGACAGCAACTGTTTCTGCTGTTGCAGATACGCTAGTGTCCGTCACAGTTTCTTTTTGTGTAGTATCAATAGTATTAATAGTTGAATTTTCTTTAACCGCAGTTTTATTCGCGTAACATGCAAATACAAAAAATGCTCCAATAAGTAGTAATAGGTGTTTCATTTGTTATTTATTTTTTTAAGTTGATAGGATAAATTTCTTGTTGTAAAAAATCTTGTGGAAACGATTCATCATTTGTAAAACCAAGTTCAATATCGCGTCCGTTTTTAGGAATGTAATTCGTTTTGAATAGATAATCCCAAATACTTAAAGTCAGTCCGAAATTGACGCCAAACCTTACAGGAAGTTTTTTGCTATGATGCCAAATGTGCATTTTCGGGTTGTTGAAAACGTACTTCAATATCCCATAATCCCAACCTAAATTTGCATGATTCAAATGTCCGACAGCAATCGTAAAGAAATATACAAATGCAACATCATTCACACTAAATCCACCAATAATCGCCATCGGAATGTACAACATTGATTTGTACACAACGGTTTCCATCCAATGATAGCGTAAATGCGCCGCAAAACCCATTTCTTTTACGGAATGATGTACTTTGTGGAAGTTCCAAAGGAAATTAACTCTGTGTAACATTCTGTGTGTATTCCATTGTACAAAATCTGCAACGACAAAGAAAATTAGTAAGCCAAGCCATTTTGGTAAATTGTCTACATCAAACAGTTGAAAACTTTGAATTGATACACCAATCATTCCTAAAATGTCATTAAAAAAAGCGGCGACTGTATTAGAAAGTGCAATAAAAATAATGAGGTTGAAAATGAAAAAGTTGAAGAACATATAAAATGTATCTAACCAAAAATCTTTTCGAAAGATCGATTGATTTTTCCGCCAAGGAAAGATGATTTCCAAAACCCAAACAAGCAACGAAATCACAATTAAGCCATAAAAATAGTTTTCCCAATTTTGAAAAAACACTTGACCTTGAAAATAATTCCAATAGTCATTGTATGATTGTTTGATGATTTCGAGATACTTTTCCATAGACTACAAATTTAAGTATTCTTTTCCGTTTCTATCGAGCCAACCTTTCTTTCCGTTGGGCAATTCAAAACGTGCAAAAAATCCTTGAAAATGGTCGAGTTTTATGTAGCGACCTTTCGTGTGAATTTTAAAATATCCGTATAAGTTGTCTTTTTTGAAACGGATGAAACCGCCAATATGCTCAATTTCACTCATAGACACGAGTAAATTTGTGTTTGGTTTTCTAAAATCGAATAAATTAAAATTACCATTTGTAAGTTCAGCAATTATATAGATTTCAGTATCCGTGACAATTTTTTTCTTTCGATTTTTAAGAAAATAAATATCTTTTATATTGTTTTTAGGAATCGTTAAAGTATCAAGCGTAAATTCACTAATGAATGCATATTCAGTAGCGCGATCTTCTATTTTATACGCTATTTCCATGTTTAATGTTGGCATAAATGGCGGCGTAGGATTTGTCACAACATACTTTTCAGAAGTATCATTTGATAATGGAATACTTCTTAATTCATTGTTTTGAATGACTTGTAAATTGTATCGATTACTTCTGTCAAGATGAACAGCTTGTAATTTTGGAAGCTTTAACTTTTTGAATGTTTGATTGTAAACGTCGTACTTTTTTCCTTTGAAACCAATAATAAAATTGCTCAATACAATAGAATCATACCTTTTTTGTAACACATCTTCTCCACGATAATTGTACAAACGTTTCTTTCCTTTTTCAGTTATAATATGATAATAGTTACCAAGTTGATGAAGATGACTACTTATTAAATATAGCTTTTTACTATCGTATGTTGGTGTATATGATTGCGTTTCGGAAAAGTTAAGCGGAACAAATCCTTTTGCTTGGTAACGTGTCCAAATTTTTAATTCTAACGTATCTTTTTTTGGAACGATATAATTCAAATGTGTATGACTAATAAGTGTCAGAATTTTTTTCTTGTCTTTTAATTGAATGAATTCGAATGGTACTAATTCTGATGAATAATACTTCCAGTCTTTTTTAATATCATTTTCTGAATAATTATAGAAAACTTCCAACATGAAAAATTCTTTATTGAATTGATACAACTCATATTTGAAATCACCTTTGTAGGCGGTGAATTTTTTATGTTGCAATTTGTCAAAATCGTAAGTACGTATTTCAGAAATATTTTCTAGATTTAATGGTTTGTTTGAAGATTGATTTTTTGTTACATCTGCAACTATTTTTCTCCGGTACAATTTGAATCGTTCGTTTATACTGTAATAAGTTTTTTTGTGTTCATAAACAGCTGTAAATCCTTTTTTTGAAAGTGTATACTGATCTGCTTCTTCTCTTTCTAAATATTTTATTTGTGATTTTTTTTCTTCAATAGAAACTGTTTGTCCAACCATTATCATGGAAAAAATTAAACAGGAAAATACAGATAGAAATGTTTTCATTGTATGTTGATTTGTTTCACAAAACTAAGTGCTTTTGTACGTTTAAAAAACAACCAATACGTAAACACCACATTTCAATGCGTGAAATGTGGTGTTTGTATAGTATTATGAATTTTCAAATAATTGAAAGCACTTCTCGATACAATTTTCTATCCATTTCGATAGCTTCGCTAGGTATCTTCAATCAAAATATATTTTGATTTCAATAATGCTCAACGTGACAGAAAATCACTCGAAGTGACGATTTGAGATTCCATAAACTGAAAGATTAAATGATTGAAAAATTTCTCAATACTAAATTCTCAATACTATTTTCTGTCTAACAACATCCGCCACCATCATAATGATACGTAGAATCTGAAATAAAAACATCGTCTCTACCTAAAGAAGCTAAATCTCCAGCTGTTTTGTCACAAATTGCAATTGGCTGATTTTTTACTAAAATATGTCCTTTTTCGTCATCAAAATGGTTTTCCGCACCAAAATAAATGGCTGCTTTCCCTGTGAAAATACAAGGTCCATCAGCTGGCATTGGATCTTTAATTGCGGCAACTTCAATAGATTCAATATAAATCAATTCGTCTGTTGGATAATTTTTCGGATCTAAAATACGATATGGTTTACGAGCGCGAATTTCAATCGTTCCAAAACCTGCATCTGTCAACATTTTCACATATTCCGCAATTGGCAAGCTTCCACTTAAACACAAAGCGCGTAAACGATCATCATTACGAAGTGTTTCGTTCATTGGTTGTTCACACGTTGGATCGCTCATTACAAGTTTTCCATTTGGTTTTAACACACGATACATTTCGGCAATAGCCTTTTTTAAATCTTCAGTTTTAAAGATATTGAATAAACAATTTTGCGCTGCAACATCAATACTATTATCGTCTACAGGTAAGTTGAGCGCGTCACCTTTTCTAAGATCGACAAATTCACTTTTAAACCAATCGTTTTGCGCTTCTGCTTCTTCAAAATTTTTGCGAGAAGCTTCTAACATTTCGTCTACGACATCCAAACCAATAACGCCATTTTTTTGACGATTGAAATAGGCAAATTGCAACAATTCCATTCCGCCACCAACGCCAACATATAACATGGTCGGATTGTTGGTTAAATCACGCGCATGAACCGTGCTTCCGCAACCATAATTCATTTCCTGCATGATTCTTGGAATCTTTAAACCTGGTAATTCCCAAATTGGATTTGTTGTACAGCAAAGTCCAACATCAGGTGTTAAAGCTGCTTCTTTATAAACGTCATGTGTAGTATCTAAATAACTCATGTTTTTGTTGATCTGTTTGTTTGTTTGTTTGTTTGTTTTTTGTTGATTTGTTTTGTCAACTTGATTTTAATTCTGTTTTTTCATAACTCATAACTCATAACTCATAACTCATTACTTGTTAATTTGTTTTTTGTTGATTCGTTTTTTTATTAAACTCTTCAACTTATAAACTCCTAAACTTTTATTTTCTCAATTCTCAATTCTCAATACTAATATCTCAATACTATTTTTTGCGTGAGTGACTGAGCTATTGTTGGAGCTCTTTGTGAGTGCGCGAGCAAAAGCGACTAGCGAAGGCGCGACCTCCGATTTTTTTCGGAGGACACGCCCAAATAATTTACAATGTTTTAATCAATTCACTAAAAAGTGTAATCATTTTTGGTTCTGTTTGTCCTGCAATTTCTATGATTTCGGCAATATTTACAGGCGCTAAATTCTCAGGATCGCATTCGTCTGTTAAGACAGAAACCGCCAAACAAGGAACGTTTAAATGATTTGCTACAATAACCTCAGGAACTGTACTCATTCCGACAGCATCTGCGCCAATTATTTTGAGCATTCTATATTCTGCACGTGTTTCCAATTGTGGACCTACAACACTTGCGTAGACTCCTTTTTGTATTTTGATATTTTTATCTGCGGCAATTTCTTCCACTTTTGCAATCATTTCTGCGTCATACGGCGCGCTCATATCTGCAAAACGTTCGCCAAATTGACTAACGCCTTTGAATGCTAATGGCGATCCGCCTTGTAAGTTGATATGATCGTCAATAATCATAATGTCACCTTTTTTGTAATCTAAATTAATTGCGCCAGCAGCATTTGAAACCAAAAGATTTTTGATTCCTAATTTGTGCATGATGCGAATTGGATACGTAATGTCTATAAAATCGTAACCTTCATATAAATGAAAACGCCCTTGCATGACAATTACTTTTTTTCCAGCCAACATTCCATAAACGAGTTTTCCTGTGTGGAATTCTACGGTTGCCAATGGAAAATGTGGAATATTGTTATAATGTACTTCCGCAATGATTTCGATATCATCAATGAGTTTTCCTAAACCAGTTCCGAGAACAATCCCGATTTCTGGTTTGTCAAATCCTTTATTTACTAAATATTCTGTAGTTTCTGTGATGTGTTTTAACATGAATGTTTCAATTTATTAGGTCTACTTTTTATGTAGGTATTTTTTAAATGTTTCGTAAGGTACTAAATCTTCTGCGTGATCTATATCGTTTAATGTTTCTAGTAAGTGAATTGTTTGGTTGTCTAAATCGTTTAGCGTGTCTGCCAAAACCGTTTCAGTTCCCCAATTTTTAGGTACAAACGCTTTTTCGTGCAATGTTTTCATGCCTAATAAATAGTATCCGCCATCTTGTGCAGGACCAATTACAACATCGTTAGTGTCTAAAGCTTCAATCGCTTGTTCAATGTGTTTAGGTTGTAAATCGAATAAATCGCTTCCAATGATAATTACTTTTTCGTAGTTGTTTTGGAAAGCATCTTGAAATGCATGTAACATTCGTTCTCCTAAATCAGTACCAATTTGTTTCTTTTTTTGATACGATTTATCACTCCAAAGATCATTTTCTCTAACCGATACCGAATACCAAATACATTTGTCTGTTTTTATTTTTCGAAGTACGCTTTCGGTATGTTCTAAAAGTTTGATGTAAACTTCTAAAGCAGCTTTTTCGCCAATACCTTTTGCCAAGCGCGTTTTTACTTTTCCGAGTTCAGGATTTCGTGTAAACGTCATGAGAAGCGTTGAATTTTTTCGCATGTTTATTGCTTGTCTTTTTTAGATTTTTCTTTTTCGTAGATTTTGATACCTTTTTTGAGCCAAATGCTCCAATTTTCATCAAAAGTGTGAACATTTTCGGTCTCGTTTCCTTTGGTATCAATAACTGGATTGTCTTTGTTTTTCCATTCGAAAATTCCGCCGTATAGATTGTATACGTTGGTATAACCTGCTTTTTGAAGCTTTTCGGCAATATCTTCAGAGCGAATTCCTAAGGAACAATACACAACAATTGGTTCATTTTTATCTTTTGGAAGTAGGTTTTTTATTTTTTTCAGTTTGAATTTGTCATAGCCAACAAAACTTGCATTTTTAATGTGGCTTGTTTCAAATTCTACTTTTTCACGACTATCAAGCAGTACGAAATTTTTCTTTTTTACCAGTTCGGCAACTGTGATATATGGAACGGATTGTTTGTTTTCTTTTAGTAATAGACTGTCTAACGCCGATTGTCCATTCGCGAAAGCGAAACATAAAAGAATGATGATATAGAATATGTTTTTCATTTAATTTCGAATTAAATTTAAAGCATTCAAAAAACTATTCTCGATACATTTTTTTTGATAAAAAAACACTCGAATTGACGTTTTTTGATTTAGAATTGCGTCAGATCGAGTGGAATTCTGAAAGAATTTTGTATCGAGATTGAGTAATTCTACAATGTCTAATTTGTACTATTGATATTTAAGCAACTGTTCCTTGACAACTGCTTCCTGCGCCAGCCGTACAACCGTAACAATGTTGTGAGATAATTATAGTTCTTTTGCTTAATTCTTCTTCGTTGTATTCTGAGATGTGTTGCGATTTGCTAGCGACTTTTAAATCGAGCATTTGATTGAAATCGCAATCGTATAACCAACCGTCCCAACTTACAGAAATTGTGTTGGTACACATAACATTTGCAACCGCGCCAGGATTGAATGCTTCTACCAACGAATACATGTAATCTTCGTAGTTTTCAGAAGCAATAAGGTAATCCAAGAAACGACTTATTGGCAAATTCGTAATGGCAAATAGGTTGTGAAATTGAATGTCAAAATCGTCAAATAATGCTTTTTTAAACTCTTTTTCCATCGCAACTTGATCGCCTGGCAAAAATGCTCCTGACGGATTGTACACTAAGTCCAAACGTAATGAACTTCCTGGAATTCCGTAACCAACGGCGTTGAGTTCTTGTAATGCTTTTATTGATTTGTCAAAAACTCCGTCGCCACGTTGTTTGTCTGTTTTTCCACGTGTCCAATGCGGCATGGAAGAAACGACATGAACGTTGTGTTTTTTAAAAAATTCAGGCAAGTCGTAATATTTTTTGTTTGCACGAATGATTGTTAAGTTTGATCGAACAATGAAATCTTTTACACCAACTTTGGAAGCTTCTTCCACAAACCAACGAAAATCTGGATTCATTTCTGGAGCTCCGCCAGTCAGATCGAGTGTATGTGCGCCAGTTTTTTTAATTACATCCAAACATTGCTGCATCGTTTCGCGCGTCATGATTTCCTTTCTATCCGGACCAGCATCTACATGACAATGTGAACAAACTTGATTGCACATATAGCCCAAATTGATTTGTAATATTTCAATCGTTTTGGGTTTAAGGGGAAATTGATTTGTCTCTTTTATTTTGTTTGCAAACGTTGGTAATTCGCCACTTTGAAAGATTCCGTTTGACAGAATTTCCAATTGTCGGTTACTATTTGCAAGTTCACTTTCTCTTTTTTGTAGGGACTTTGTCGCCATGTATTGTTTTTATTTTTTCCTAATAATATGATAGGATTTACAATTTTTTTAAGATTAAAGAAATAAACATTTAATAGATCCTTCGACTCCGCTCAGGATAAGCGATCTGTAAGGTTTTGCATAGCAAAACCAACAGCCTGCTCACATTTCCAACTTATTCACTTTATTCATCATTTGCACGCCATGTACCAATGTTGCGCCACTTTTTATGGCAGCACCAACATGAATTGCTTCCATCATTTCTTCTTTAGTAATTCCGCGTTGTAAGCCATCTTTTGTGTAGGCATCAATGCAATACGGACATTGTTCGGTATGTGCAACTGCCAATGCAATTAATGATTTTTCGCGTGGTGTTAAAGCGCCTTCTTCAAAGACTTTACCGTAATAGTCAAAGAATTTATTCCCAAGTTCTTCACTCCAATCTGTGATAGATCCGAATTTTTTTAAGTCTCTTGGGTCGTAATATGATTTGTCCATGTTATAAGCTTGTTTGTGTTTGAGATTTGCAAAAATACGTAAAAACAAACAGTCTGCATTCAGACGAGAATTTTTCCAAAACTTTACATAGAAATAGAAGAAATATAAAAATCCCGAGTGCTAGACTCAGGATTTTTGGAAGTTCGAAGATTCCATGTGTTTGATTAATTACGAATGACTACAACCTCTATTCATAAACACATTTATAATCAGATTATTTTCCTCGAACTTTTAAGGAATAAAATTAAACGTTTCTATAATAGTGTATACTAGGGAATACCTTAGATTTAAAAGGGGAAATAACCCTTGTTATGAAGTTTTGATTGTAGGAATTGTGTTTTTCAAACTAACGATATAAAAAAAGTCCTAACACTTACGCATTAGGACTTGATTATTAATAAATGCTTAAAAAATATTAAAACAGAATTTTCTTTACAACAATACCACCATCAGACAGTAAAGTTTTCACAAATAAAATGCGCTGACTTCTATATAGAGATGTCATATGTAATGTAGTAGCATTGATTGCCTTTTTTTCAAACACTTTCTTACCTAGTACATCGTATACAACAACTTTTTCTATGTTGTGAATAGAAGATTTTATTTCTAAAGATTCATTGTTTATAGAAATCAATACTTCATTATCATTACTAACACTAACTATGTCATCTATTCCTAAAGTTTGAGAATTAACTTCAGTTTCCCAAACTCCTCTACCATATGTTCCTGCTCTTAATAAAGCTGGTGTTGTTCCGTAAAAAATCTCTAAATCTCTTACAGCTGCATGCGGTAAATTTGTCATATATGGTTGCCATGAGGTTGCATTATTGTTAATAATAAACACACCAACATCTGCTCCAACATAGATTTCATCAGCAATTCCTCCATTTCTATATACAAGAGTATTCATTGGTAAGTTTGGTAATCCTGTTGAAATATTAGTCCATGATGAACCACCATCTGTAGATTTGAATACTTTATTAGGAGCATTATAACCAGAATAGGTAATCCAAACTTTATTAGCATCTGTAGTAGAAACTGTTATACTAGAAAACGCAACTGTTGTTGGTAGTGTTCCTGTAACATTTGAGAATGAAGTTCCAGAATCAGTTGATTTAGAGATAGCATCTGTTTGAACTGTATAAATAACCGTTGGGTCACTTGGAGCTACAACAAAATCTTTAACACTTCCTGTACCCGATGAAGTTCCTAATGCTGACCAATTGTCTCCTTGGTTAGTAGAAGTATATAACGTTGGTGTACCACCAGAATAAATTGTTGTGTTAACTGTAGGATGCATTTTAAAAGGGCTATAGAAATCTATACCAGTTGGAAGTCCTGTTTGAATTGGAGTAGTTGCCGACAGTCCACCATCTAATGTACGACCATATTTACCTTCAACATATTGCACATACACTATATCGTTATTCGTATAATCGATAAAACATTCACCACCATCACCACCATTGATAGCATACCAATCATTAATGGTTGTTGTATTTAGTATAGTACCATTATCTTGCTCACCTGCTACAATTCCATTTGGATTATTACTAGACAATCCTAACTTTACAACTTGCCCAATGGCTAAATTTCCGCTAATGTCTGTCCAAGCATTTCCGTTATCAACAGATCTAAACAAACCACCATCGTTACAAGAAAACATTGTTGAAGAACTACCTGGTAAATATGTAATTTCATGTATATCTGCATGAATCTCACCAGAATCCCATACGGATGTATTTTGCCATGTTGCACCTCCATTAAAAGATCTCCAGTGATTTACACCACCAATGGTTATATTGTCAGCATCTGTAGGTGATGCTACAATTGATAAGTCATATGACGCTTGTCCTCCAGTATCTGAACCATCTGCTGCATAAGCTAATAAGTTAGGTGTTGTAGACATCGTTGAAAAAGTATCACCACTATCTGTAGAACGATAAGTTCCCATATAAGATTGGTCACTTGACTTACCAATAATCGCATATACATACGCATCATTTCCGGCAGTTACTGCTAGTGCAATACGTGAAACTCCGGAGGTCGGTATACCTGTTGTAATTTGTGACCAATTTACTCCAAAATCAGTTGATTTATATAATTTATCACCAGAAGCATATACGGTATTAGCATTTAATAGTCCAGGCTTAAATTCCATATCTTTTAAAACTGGGAAATCACCATTTAAACTAGAAAATGTGCTCGTTGCCCATCCATCTGAAGTTCTCCATATACCTACGTTACTAGCAACAATCATTCTTGAAGAATCACTTGGATCCATTAATAACTTAGATAGTTTCCAACTGCTAGATGCATCTATTACTAAACCAGTAGGATTCCAAGTAGCACCTCCATCTATAGATTTTAATATACCAATACTATTTCTATTTCCTTCTAAGTCACCAGTTGCCAAATACATTATTTGTGTATTGGTAGGATCAATTGCCAAACTGGAACATCCAATAATTGTTAAAAAATCAGTGTTTGTTGTCCAAGATGTTCCGCCATTGGTTGATTTCCATAAACCTCCATCTGGTGCGCCCACATACATTGTATTTGTATTTGTTGGATCAAAGTATAAAAAATTTACACGCCCTGCTCCAGTAGTTGTATAAGGAGAAGGACCCGCTGCTGGACCTATTGGGCCAAGCTGTGCCCAGTTACTTGTTACTGCTGCAGAAGATTTCTGAATTGAATTAGCGTTGGTTAATTGCCACCTCATATAGTTATCGTAAGTTGTGGTAGGTAAAGACATATCTCCAGAAGGATACACTCTTGGTGCCATATAATCTTCCCAGCGTTTAAAAGGTTTATAACCTTTACCTCTTTCGGGTGTTTTATTTTCCCAGTAATTATTGAAGTTTTCTTGTACTTGATAAAAAGTAGCGTCTGGGTTATCATTCATTTTTGTCCAATCAATTTTTGATTGTGAATACATAACTGCTGAGACTAACAGGAATGTAATTAAGTAGATTTTTTTCATGCTAAAATTTTAAATTAATTTTAAGTAAATATAAAACAAGGAATATCACATTAAATGAAAAAACACTACTCACATACTACTCATTATACTAATAATGGGCGATTAACGAGAAAACCGTAATTAGTTTTTAGTCTATTTTAAAGAAGTTCAACCAAATTTGTTTGTTTAGAGTTGACATTTGATTTCCTGAAAATTCAATATCATTTCCCTTTTAAATCCTGAAAACCTTGATTGATGTCAATTGTAGTATTTTTCAAGTTCATCATTTTTCGCAAATAGATATATAAAAAAAATTAATGATGCGATTTTTATACGTGATATTTTAAATTAAATAGTCTCAAAACCGTTTTGGTATAACGATAATGAGACCGGATTTAAAAACATAGTGATATGTATTTTGAATGCTTATTTTTTATTTTTAAAAAGTTTCAGAAACAGCAAGATTCTCACTTGCATCTTTGGAATAAAAATCCACTATTTTAAAAATTAAACTATGTTTCTTTTCTTTTGCAAGTCTAATAGGATTCGAATACTGAATCAAGTTCAGCACAGGCTCTATACTCTTGGCTTCGTAAACCAATGTGCTATCCATTACACCATAAACTTATTGCACTCCTTTCAAGATTGCATTTTGTACAGGAAGAGAGATTCGAACTCTCAAAAGACTGTTTCTAAGACAGCCGCGTATACCAGTTCCGCCATTCCTGCAATTTGTACTCCGTAAGATTCCGAGCATGCCTCGGACCAACCTTTATCTTTTGCTCGAAAGGCAGGTGTCCTAGCCGTTAGACGAACGGAGCATTTTTAATTTATGTATAGAAAAAGCTTTAATTTTTCTATTTTATCTTCTCAGTTTTGCAGTACCGACGGGATTTGAACCCGCAACTTCTCGAGAGACAGTCGAGCACTCTACCATTGAGTCACGATACTATTTTGTGGTAAATTGGATTATATACAATTCAAACAAGTTTGATACTATACAATCATTGAGACAAGGATGAGATTCGAACTCATAGAAAACAGTTTTGCAGACTGTTGCCTTCACCATTCAGCCACCTTGTCATTGCGATATTTAACAGCTTCTTGAGCCACCAAAATATAAACCACAAAAAAAGCATCTCGTTTTCGGGAGATGCTTTTATAAAGTGTGTTCATAGTTACGATTAGCGTAACATATCTTTATAATTCTCCCGTTTGTATATATACACAATAGCTCCTGTCAGTTCTTGTAAAAACTGGTTCCAACGCTTCGGCGAACGAAGGCAACTGGTTAGATCAGATATGTGATGTATACTATATTTCATGATGTCTCTTTTATTATTTTTGACGTTGCAAATATGAAAACTATTTTTTGAATACACAAATCTTTTTTTAATTTAAATTATTGATAATCAACTAGTTATATTTATTTTTAGACATAGGAATTCCTGTCCGTTTCTTACGGATACTGAACTTTTCACCAACTGTCTGTCTCTCAATTGTTTTTCGTTTCAATCTTTTATTTTTCTATTTGATTATGCGTTGATCATTTTTTAAATTTATTTCATAAAAAAAGCGCCCAATTTCTTGGACGCTTGTTGTATTTATAGTTTTTGTGTTATTTCATATTAAAACTCACTCATAAAAATATACATAAAGCATCCTGTTTCGCAAAAACGGTTCAACCATTTCGCGATTTTTGTCTTGACTTTGCAGACAAATAGCAGCTATATGTACATAACTTTTTATCATTAGTGTGGCAAATATGTAATTTTTAATAGGTTCCTTCCAAATATGAGGGTTTATTTATAATTGTTCTAATCAAAATAAGCAACAGTAAGCGAGATTCGAACCCGCAACTTCCTGCGTGACAGGCAGGCACTCTTCCAATTGAGCTACTACTGTTGCCGTTTTTTTTGAGCAAAGACTGAGCGAGATTCGAACTCACACTTCCAGAGATGATCCAGGTGTTCTTCCAGTTAAACCATCAATCTTTGCTTTTCAATATTTTATATATAGCTGTTTACCAATCTACAACAGCGTAGTTTTTAAGCAACTTTCCTGTAAATATAGTATTGTTTTTTTCAATTTCATAAATCGGATGTACAATTCTCGAAGCACCATCAACAGGATCAAGTGGCGGAATGTACCCTTTTTCAAACTGCTTTTTTCGCAAGGTTTCGCGCGCGCCAGTCGAAACCCAACCAACATCAACGGCATTCATGTAAATATGATCTTTTTCAAAAGTTTTAGCCGATGTTAATGTCATCATGTTCAATGCTGCTTTGGTCATATTTGTATGCGGATGAAACATGGTTTTATTGTCGTAACTAAATTGTCCTTCGGAAGAAGTAACATTGATAATATGCTTATTCTTGAATGTTGATTTTTTCAATAATGGCAACAATTCTTTAATCAAAAAATATGGAGAAATCTGATTGATTAAGTTAACTTCAATTAATTCTTGCATCGAAATTTCTTCCAACGTAGCATTCCAACTATTTTTAGTTCGATTGTCAATTGGTTGCCCAAATCGATTGAGTTCTAAATAGCTTTTCTCAACATGATTTTCTAATAAGTTCACAGTTGCCACAGGCGTTTCGTTTGTAAATAAGTTTTTTTGTTCCGAAAAGCCAAATGCTAATTGTTGCTCTTTTGCAATTAATGGCGTATAATATTGATCGGTATATTTTATGGTTTGCGCTGCATTATTGATGAGAATATCGAGTGTTGTATGTGTGTTTTTATAATACGTAATGAAATTTTCAACGGCTTTTAAATTTCGTAAATCTAATCCATAAATGACTAAATTATCTTTCCAGGTTGCATAATCTTTTTCTTGACGAAACAAATCTAATGCGCTTGCAGGAAAACGTGTTGTAACTGTTACATGTGCGTTTGCTCGTAACATTTTTAACGCAGTTGCATAACCAATTTTTACGCGTCCGCCAGTTAAAATTATGTTGCGATTTGTTAAATCAATTTCTTTGAAACGGTTTGCGTAATTGAGTTCTGCGCATTTTGGACACAATCGGTTATAGAACGAATGCGCAAACGAATATGAAGTATTACAGCAATAACAATTTCTAGGAACATTCAATTTTGTAAACGATTGTGAAGTTTCTGTAGCATCTTGATAAACTGTTGTATTTTCCAATGCCTTTTTAGAAATTTCACTATTCAGAATTGTCTTTAAATCTTCTTGTTTTTTTGTCGAAAAAGAATCTTTTCGATTCGATTTTTTCGCCTTTTTAGAAATCTTCGTAATCAACGTTCCAAATTGTTGATTATCTGGATTCTCCAACGGATTTTCTTTCAATGCATGCAAAACCTTTAGGCAAGTTTCCCATTCTTCTTTTGTAAACGTGTATGTTGATTCATTTTCTTCCATAATCGTACTCTTCAAAAGGTTCTAAAAATCCAATGAGTTCTAAATTTTCTTTTTTCCAACGAATTCCGTGACCGCTTGGAATTCGAATTTCATACACTAAATCGTGTTTATAATGTGTAAAAACATTCCACCATGTTTTATGTTTTAGAATGTGTTCAATAAGTTTTTTGACTTTAACTTCCTTGTCTTCAGCATTTCCTTTTACCGTTCCCCAAAAACTTTCCGAAGAGCGTTGCGCATGTTTTTCCCAAGCACGAACCGCTTTAGAAATTTGGGCATTGTGCAATTCAAAACTATGTTTTAGTAAATCGTGTCGCAATGGCGGAATTGCGTTTTCATCTTGCATACTTGCTGAGGTTAATCGTTGTCCAGAAAGTATCAAAATGTTTGCAAACGATGTTTTTTCCAACGCAGTTGCAAATGCTTTTCGCGTTAAGTGATTCTCTTCAAAATAATACTTTTTAAATACTCGAAATTGTTCTTTAAAGATAGAAAACGCTTCTTTAATATCTGGAATTATTTCTTCTTCAAAGTTAGGCTTCCCATGAAATTTCTCCACATCATTTTCATATAATGCTGAGACATTTCGCGCAAGCAAAGACAAATGTTCATTTTGTAAAAACGTGCCATATTTCGCTTTCCAATCGTCAGAAAGGTAGTTTTTACAGGAATATGCTATGTTTTGTAATGTGTTCACAAGTTTGGTATGATTAACTAATAGTTGAGTAAATTACATTTTTTTGTGGAATATGTTTGTTTACAATGTGTCTTACCATATCACACCTCTTTATAAGGTGGTTTTTCTAAATTTTGAATAGAACTTTCTATCAATTCAAAAAAGCGATTCGTATTATTTGTTCTTCTAATACAATGCTTGAACGAATTGTAATGTTCTTTTACAAGTAAATTATTGCCATCTATTTTCACCAATTTAGGTAAACTTTTCGGCTTTCTACCTTGCATCAAATGATCTATAAATAAATCATCAATAGAACGATTTGGAATCTGCAAACAGATAATTTCTGAATGATGTGTTTCGAAATAAGTCAAGAAGTCAAATTCATGATATTCGCCATATAGAAAGAAAATTTTTCCATTGTTAATTTCTAAAGCATATTTGAATTCTCGTTTGCATTTTCTTCTGTAAAAGAAAACCACCAATTATCGCAAAAGGAACAAATATGATTATTAAACCAATTAAGATTGGAGATACCAATACTAAAAGTAAAATAACCACTGTAATAGCTCCTAAATTATTTAGAATTTTCATTGTTTCTATTCTTTTTTCTACGCCTCCAAGGTGGATTTTTTCCAACATTCCCAGCCATAATACAACCAAAAGGCATGACTTCATCAATAACTTCTCCCAAACCGAATTCGGTCATTTGATTTCTAACCGTTTCGGCATTTTTATAGGCAGAAGGCAATTCGGTAATGTCAATTGCTTCAGAGAAAAAACGAACATCTAAACCTTTGGTTTCTTCATCAAATATTTCTTTAATTGTTCCTTTTTTGCTTTTTCTATGTTGCGTTCTGCTTACGTTTCTTCCAGCTCCATGTGGTGCAAAACCTAAATTAGATTCGGTTGTTTTTCCTTCTACAATTAATACAGGTTCGGACATGTTTAACGGAATTAATCGTGGTCCAGTAATATCGGGCATAAACTTTTTATCTAACGGCGTTGCACCTTTTGCATGGTAAAATAAATCGCCATCTTTGAATACAAAGTTATGTTCGTTCCAGTATCTGTTTTCTTTTTCAATTCCTAACTTTTCTAAGGTTGCATCGTGAATACATTCATGGTTTTTCTTAGTCCATTTACGCACAATTTGCAATGCTTCCCAATAATTTTGTCCTTCTTCTGTATCAAAAGGAATCCAAGCATTATGTTTTAAGGTTTGTGGCGATAATTCTTGTCTGAATTGTTCCGCTACTTTCATTCCTTTTTTATATAAATTCGCGCCAAAACCTCTACTTCCGTGATGTGTAACCATCATCGTATTTCCAGTTTTTTTAGACGTTCCGATGAATAAAAAATGATTTCCATCGCCTTGCGTTCCTAAATGAGAACGCGCTGCCGAAATACATTTTTGATCGTTTAAGAATTTATTTGCTTCTATTTCGGCTAATAAATCCATTGGAAATCTAAATTGTGTATCTCTATCTCTTCCGCCAGGACCAAAATGTGTAATACTATGCGCGGCGTCTAAAACTTCTTGCGGATTTGCATTTCCGAAATCGGTCAACATTACAGAACAACAAATATCTGCGCTGTGCATTCCTGGATGAATCGCATTTTTTGCAACGGCAACTCCGCCAACAGGAATGACACCGTTTCCGCCTGTTGGACACGCATCTGGCATAATAGATCCGTTGACTAATGTTGGCGTTTTCATTAACGTTTCCATTGTTTTAATAACGTCACCTACATTTTTTTCTTCCACTTCATTTTCAGCTTTTATGTTGATGGCAAACGCAACTGGAGTTGAGTGTAATTCTATTTCAGGATCCAATTTGAATTGTTCCAAATACGTAAGCATTTCATTATGTTGCAATTGATTTTCATTGATATAAATGATTGCATCTTTAAACCATTTTTTAGGTTTAAAACCTAATTCGATTAATGTATGTCCAGTGATTTGAATTTGTTCTTTCATGATTTCTTTGTTTTTTAAATCGAACTCCGCTGACTTCAATATTCAGCGGAGTACTTTTTTTTGTCATTATCAAATGACTTATTTATGATTCCGATACAAATATGTTATGGTGCTGCGCAATCATTTTGCGTAGTTAAATTATTTATTTTTTTAGGTTATTTTTTCGTCAAGCTGAACTTGATTCAGCTTCACACAAAAAGCTACTGATAATGAGATTCTGAATCAAGTTCAGAATGACGTTTTATACCGTTGAATATGTGATTTTTTATAAAGTGAAGAATGTCTATGACATCGGTAATATCTCTATTACTTTCCCATATACATTTTTTGTCCATCCGTTAATTCTACCGCGATTGTTTCCAATTTGTAATCCGCGTTTTTCGTTTTTTCCTTTCACTAAATGTGTAAATACATTGCTGCGAACTTTACAAAAAACGATATCTCCAACTTCACAATCTTCCCAAGAAATAGGTTGCAACTTTACAGGTTGCTTCGATTTTAAAAGTGGCAACATAGAATTGCCAGGTTCTTTTGAAATGATGGTTTCTCCATCAAGTAGTTTTTGAATTTTCCAATTCATAATATATTGTTTATAAAAATTATGTGCATCATTATTGACACACATATTTTTTTAAAACTTCTTTCAAAAGTATTTTCAATGAACTTTTCCAAATAAAGAAAAGAAGTGCGCAATCTTTTTACGCACTTGATGAATTTTTTCTATTTTCACACCAAATACAAAAAAATGGCAATTAATAAAAACGCATTAATTCGTTATAAAACCATTGACAAATGTTTGCAAAATAACTACAGACAATGGACATTGAACGATTTGATTGAAGCGTGTTCAGACGTTTTGCACGAATATGAAGGACGCGAAATTAACGTAAGTCGCAGAACAATTCAGTTAGATATTCAAATGATGCGAAGTGATAAATTGGGTTACAATGCGCCAATTATTGTATACGATCGGAAGTTTTATAAATACGAAGATGAAGATTTTTCGATTACAGATATTCCGCTGACGGAAAACGACATGAACGTATTGTCGGAAACCGTAGAAATGCTAAAACAGTTCAAGGATTTCTCGCTGTTTTCTGAATTAGGCGGCATTATTCAGCGATTGGAAGATAAAGTGTATACGGAAAAAACGCATCAAGCTTCCATTATTCATTTAGACAAAAATGAAAATTTAAAAGGATTGGAGCATTTAGATTTGTTGTATCAAGCCATTTTGAAGAAAATTGTATTGCGAATTACCTATAAATCATTTAAAGCGAGAAATGCTTCCCAAATTGTTTTTCATCCGTTTATTTTGAAAGAATTTAATAATCGTTGGTTTTTAGTTGGCGTAACTGGAAATAAACCGCACATTTCCACTTTTGCTTTAGATCGAATTCATAAAGTAGATTACGATTTAGATATTCCATACAGAAATGAAAATTTTAACGGCGATGATTTTTATAAAAATACTATTGGTGTAACTGTTTTGGACGAAAAACACATTCAAGAAGTTATCTTAAAGATAGAAAGAAGTAACGCGCCATATGTAACTACGAAACCTTTTCATACTACGCAAGAAGTTTTAGAAACTGCCAAAGACGGAAGCGTAACTATAAAATTATGTGTTCATATTAATTTTGAATTGGAACGTTTAATTCTCGGTTTTGGCGACGCAATTGAAGTGTTAAAACCTAGAATATTGCGCAAACGCATTCGGCGAAAGTTGCAAGATGCTGTAAAAAAGTATGAAGAATAGCTTTTTGTTTTTAGTAATACCAAATGAATTTTAAGATGATTGATAAGAAATTTGAATTATATTTTCTTTAGATGAAATACAAAATATAAGCATAGCATTCGTTACGGTTATATTTCATATTGAAATATAAAGGAAATAGAAACGAATTTAATCAGTCATTCTGAAGTTTATTTGGTATAACAGGTTGTCTAAAATTTACAGTTCACTAAGATTTTCCAACCATTCACTAAGTAAAAGCCTTGTTGTGTGTTGATAATGAGCAGTTTTGTCTTTGTAAACTAACAACAAATTATTATGAAGTCAAAATTACTTATTGCATCTCTTTTTGTGTTTTCTTTTATATCAGCACAAATCCCTACCGACGAAACAATGCGTTACCTTTTTACGAATGGAAGCGTTATAAATGAAGCGAATCCAGGAACTGGAGATTTGGCACAATCGGGAAGCGGCGTTACCCAAGAAGCGGACAGAGACGCTTTTGCAACTGCTGCTGTAAAACTTAATGGAATTCAATACACTGGCGGACAAACACCAGCTTCAAACTTAACAGATTTCGGATTGAGTTTTTGGATAAAATCTCCAAATGCAGCTGGCGCAAATAGAGCCGTTTTACAAATGTATGGCGCTGGCGGACGCGGTTTTCGTTTGACACAAAGTACCGATGGAAATTCAGGATTATTAAAGTTTGATGCGCGAGGTCAAAACACCACAAATGGTTTTAATGTTGATATAAATAGACAAGAACTTGTAAACCATTATTTTGATGGCGGTTGGCATCATATTTTAATTACGGGCGAACTCAATACAACAAATAACAATTTAGAAATTAATTTTTATCTTGATGGTGAACTACTTACAGCGATGTCAGGAACAATGGCAGCTTCCGGAACTGTTCCTCAATTTTTTAATGGCGCAAGTTTGGTTATTGCTCCAACTACTACAAAATATCTTAACTATATTGATGACGTTCGTTTTTATGAAAGATCATTAACTTCGGGCGAAATTGACGCACTAGCAACAGAATACACGGAGAAAAGAACCTACGTAAATGCAAATGCTACAGGCGCAAACGATGGAACCACTTGGGCAAATGCGTATACAAATTTGTCAACAGCAATGGACAATTTTACTTTTGGAGATATTTGGGTAGCGCAAGGAACCTATATTCCAGGTGTTTCAAGAAATGATTCTTTTCAAATTCCTAGCGGAGCAAAAATTTACGGAGGTTTTCAAGGAACTGAAACAAATTTAGCGGATCGTGATGTTAATTTATATCCAACAATATTTTCAGGCGATGTAAATCAAGATGATACTGGAGTTGATTTTTCAGGATTTAATAGAACTGAAAATGTATATCATGTTGTAGAAGTTTTAGGAAATAAAGTACGTTTGGATGGAATTACTATAACTTCAGGACAAGCAGATGCAAGTACTGGAGAAAATGCAGTTGGCGGCGGAATTTTTGTAGATAGAGAAGTGACGGAATTGTATATTGATAAATGTATTATTGAAAAAAATGCAGCTGTAAATGGTGGCGCTGGAGTTATAAATCTTAATATGACAACGCTCAATAGTTTGATGGAATTTACAAACACACGTTTTCAAGAAAATGTATCACGTTATGGTTCTTCAATTTATGCGAGAGCAAATTACACAAAATGGGTTCGATTAAACATTATCAATTGCATATTTGATGGCGATCAAGTAAAAGATAACGGTTCAAGTACAGGATTGGCAGGAGTTGTTTGGTTGCGTGGTATTACGTATGGCGCACGATTTAACACAAAAGTAATCAATTCTACCTTTGCAAACAATCAATTAACAGCAACAGGAGCTATTACAGAAAGAGCTGTTTTGGGCGTTAGTAAATTCAGAGGAATTGATGTGAGAATAGAAGTTTCAAACAGTATATTTTATAACAATACATCAAATACAAGTACTGCGCCGCTTTCTTTGGGAAGAGTAAACTCAGATCCGGTACCAAATATTAGGAAAGTTTACAATTCTATCGGAGAAGATAATTTTTCAAA
The DNA here is from genome assembly GCF_009901525.1 of Kordia antarctica. Classification (NCBI taxonomy): domain Bacteria; kingdom Pseudomonadati; phylum Bacteroidota; class Flavobacteriia; order Flavobacteriales; family Flavobacteriaceae; genus Kordia; species Kordia antarctica. Next base: position 2,819,112 of record NZ_CP019288.1, on the reverse strand, counting down.
TATTGCTGCCGCAGATAAAGTAGCCGTTTCAGATGCAGATCCTTTATTTACAGATGCAGCAAATAACGATTTAACGCTTCAAACTGGTTCGCCAGCAATAAATACTGGAGATAATATAAAAGTGCCTGCCGAAATAACAGAAGATTTTTTAGGAAATCAGCGTATATTCAATACCGATGTTGATATGGGTGTTTACGAATTTGGTTCTTCAATATTAGGTGTTCAAGAAGCATATAATTTGGCTTCGTTTACAATCTATCCAAATCCTGTAAAAAACCAATTGCATATTAAAATTGAAGGTGAAATTAAAAATATAGAAGTTTATAATTATGTTGGGCAGAAAGTAATGGAGTCTTCTCAAAATCAAATTGACACACATCATTTGGCTAGCGGAATGTACATTTTAAAGCTCTATAAAGAAAATGGAGAAGTTGGTGTAAAACGTTTCTTAAAGCAATAATATATATTATATCACACCAATCAAAGCCAAACTATTGTAAGTAGTTTGGCTTTACATGACTTTCGTATTGAAAGTTATATTGTTTCCAAAAGAAAAGATATATTTAACAAAATTAAGCCAATAATCAACCAGTTTATGAGAACATTTTTTCTTTCCCTTTTTTGTTTTTTGAGTGTGCAAATCCTTTTTTCGCAACAGCAAGAAGTTTCAACAGATAGCTTACAAAAACTTGCCACAAAATATATGTGCAGGTCCATCAGTGCTTCTGATTCTATTGCGAACATTCTTTTGCAAAAATCCAAACTTTTAAACGATGTAAATATAGAAGCGTATGCAACTAATGTGCTTGGGAGAAACTTACTTTGTCAAGGAAAACCAGACGAAGCAATTCTGCTTTTTGTGAAATCGTGCAGTATTTATAAGGTGACAAAAAATGAGCGTGATTATGTAGCACCACTAAATAATCTTGCGACGGCAAATCGGTTGAAATCTGATTTTAAAAAAGCAAAAATATATTCCGCTGAATTATTGCTTTTAGGACAAAATTTAAAAAACGATACAGTCATTGCGCAAGCGTACGCTGGTTATAGTGGAATATATGCGACTCAGATGTTGGCAGATTCTACGGCTATTTATGGTGAAAAAGCACTTGAAATTTCTAAAAGATTACAATTGGACGATCTTACTTGGAAAATTACAGTAACCTTAGGTGGTGCTTTTTTCAATGATGAAAATTTTGAGCCAGCACTTAGTTATTTTTTAGAGGTAATTCCGTTATTGGAAAAGAAAAAAGACATTCGGAATTTAGCATTGGTATATAACAATATTGGGAGTAGTTATTCAGCTTTGAAAGATTCTGAAAAATCAATTAGTGCACATAAAAAAAGTATAGCATATGCTGAACAAGCCAATTATTTGCATGTAGAATTGGTCAACTATTCGGGATTAGGACATGTGTATTCTGACATTGATGATTATGAAACTTCTAATATAAATTATTTAAAAACATTAGAATTATTAGAGAAACTCAATATTCCAAGTATTAAAGCAGATGTGTTTTCTAATTTAACAAATAACTATTACAAACAAGGAGATTTTGCAAAAGCTATTGCGCAAGGAGAGAAAGCTATTGCGTACACCAAAGAAAATGCTTTTGAAAAGAAAGAAATGGAGACGTATAATTATATGTATCAAATACATAGAGATTTAGGAAACTCCAAAAAAGCATTGGAATATTTAGAGCTTTTCAATGGATTGAAAGAAAAACTCGCTGAAAATGAAGAAGCGCAAGTCATCAAAGATTTAGATGCAAAATACAAAGTAAATCAATTAAAAAATGATAGAGAACTATTAGAGAAAAAACTAGAAATAAGCAACTTAACAAGTCAGCGAAACTCCTATTTATTAATCTTTTCTGTCATTGCTTTATTCTTATTAATTGCGGCGGCACTTTTATATTACAGTAGAATGAAAGTGAAAAAGAAAGAAGAATTATTAGCGTTAGAATTGCAAGAAACACAAAAGCGATTGACCTTAGAAAAGCAATATCGAAAATCTGAAATCAAAACCTTGCGGAGTCAAATGAATCCGCATTTTATCTTCAATGCGTTGAATTCGATTCAAGATTATATCATTCAGAATGAACAAAAATTGGCAAGAACGTATTTAGTCAAATTTTCACGATTAATTCGAATGTATTTAGAACACAGTCAGCAAGATAGTGTAAGTTTAATGGAAGAATTAACAGCGTTAGAACTCTATTTAGAACTCGAAAAAGCACGTTTTGAAGATTCATTTACATATGAAATTGAATCCGCAGATATTACAAATGCAGAAACGATTCAGTTGCCATCATTTTTAGTGCAGCCGTACGTAGAAAATGCTATAAAACATGGTTTATTACATCGAAAAGAAAACAAACAATTACACATTTCATTTGAGTTAGATGCAACAGGAAAATTTTTACTTTGCACGATAAAAGACAACGGAATTGGGCGAGAAGCTTCTGCGGAAATCAATAGCAGAAAACTATTCAAGCCAAAATCGTTTTCTAGTGAAGCGAATGACAAACGGATTGAATTGCTCAACAAAACGAGAAATCATCCAATAGAACTGCAAATAAACGATATTTTAAGTGTTGATAAGGAAGTAGTAGGAACAATTGTTTGCATTAAAATTCCGTTGACAGTTTGATTTCTAGAAATAAAAGAAAACACGTATGAAAGCTATATTGATTGATGATGAAAAGAAGGCAAGAAACGTATTGCGAACGTTATTGGTAGAAGAATGTCCGGAAATTACGGAAATTCAAGAAGCTGCTGATTTACTATCAGGCGTAGAAATTATTAAAAGATGTAAACCAGATATTGTATTTCTAGACATTGAAATGCCTGAATATTCAGGATTGGAAATACTGCATTTCTTCAAAAAAGAAAACATCACATTTCAAATTATTTTTACAACTGCATACAACAAATATGCAATTGAAGCTTTTAAAATTGAAGCTATTGATTATTTATTAAAACCAATTGATGATGCGGAATTAAAAAATGCAGTTTCAAAAGCGCAAACCGCTATTAAAAAGAACAATATTGTCGAAAAATTGAATGGAATTGAAAAAATATTCAATCAGATTTCCTTAAACAAAATTGCGCTTGAAGTTCCAAAAGGAATTATGTTTGTTTCGTATGATGATATCATATTTTTTGAAGCAGATGGCGTGTATACGAAAGTATATTTAAAAAACAGCAAACCGCGACTTATAAGTAAAACACTCAAGTATTTTGCGCAACAATTAGAAGATAAGCCTATTTTTTATCGAACGCATCGTTCCTATTTAATCAATCTGAAATTCATGAGTGAAGTTGTAAAAAAAGATGGTTTGCATGTAGTTTTAGACAATAATAAAACGATTCCTATTGCCAGAGATAAAAAAGAAGAATTTTTAGCACTTATTGGAAGTTTCTTTTGAAATAGATTGAACTTCTTTAAAATAACTTTTCTAAAAAAAAACTACAAAACAAAAAACCCTTGAAAAGACAGTGTCTATCAAGGGTTAACATTTTTTTAGTGGTGCCTCCAGGAATCGAACCAGGGACACAAGGATTTTCAGTCCTTTGCTCTACCAACTGAGCTAAGGCACCATTGCCAAATGCGGATGCAAATATAAGCGTTTTTTAAACTTCACAAAACTATTTTGCAAAAAAAACGTTTCTTACTTTTGCAATGTTTAAAATATAGTATGAATTTAATTGTAGATGCAGGAAATACATATGTAAAAGTTGCTGTTTTTCAGGGAGATAAAATGCTGTCTCATGAAAGCTTCAAGAAAGAAGTATTTCAAAAAAAAATTAAAAAAAGTTTGGAAACGTTCCCAGAAATTGATCAAATCATCACTTCTTCAGTAACAAAGCTGTCTGATGATACACAACAATTTTTAGAAAACTTAGCAATAAAAGTTAGGAAGCTTACGCATGAAACCAACGTGCCTTTTGAGAATAAGTATGCTACGCCAGAAACTTTAGGTGTAGATCGTATTGCATTAGTTGTTGCCGCGGTAACACAATATCCAAAAACCAATGTGCTTGTCATTGATGCAGGAACTTGCATTACATACGATTTTAAAACCAGCGACGAAACATATTTAGGTGGCGCAATTTCGCCAGGAATACAACTTAGATACAAAACTTTGAACCTTTTAACGGCAAATCTTCCCTTATTGGAACCAAAAATGCCGGAAAATTACATTGGAAACTCAACTGAAAATGCAATTCACTCCGGAGTAACTTTAGGTGTAATTACCGAAATTGATGGCGTAATTGAGCGATATAAAGGACAATTTGCACATTTAACAGTTATTTTAACAGGCGGCGACACTAATTTCTTGGCTAAAAGGTTAAAAAATACCATATTTGCCAATTCGAAATTCTTGTTAGAAGGATTGAATAATATTTTAGAATATAATAGATATAATGATTAGAAAGTTTTTAGGAGTATCAATTTTGTTGTTTTTCTGTCAAATAAGTATTGCACAGCAAGGAACATCTTCCCCGTATTCGTTCTTAGGAATTGGAGACTTGAAGTTCAAAGGAACATCAGAAAACCGAAGTATGGCAGGAATGAGTGTCTATTCAGATAGTATTCATTTAAACCTACAGAATCCAGCGGCGTTTGGAAATTTAAAATTCACAACGTATACGCTTGGAGCAAGTTATAGCCAACTAAAGTTGAAAAGTTCAGCAGGAACTGACAAAGGTTCGTCGTCTGCTTTAGACTATTTAGCGATAGGATTTCCAATTTCTAAAAAAATGGGTATTGGGTTTGGAGTGTTGCCTTTCAGTTCGGTAGGATATAATTTTGAAGGAATTGGCGAGACAGGAATTGCTTCTGCGCCAAACAAATTTGCACAATACGAAGGAGAAGGCGGATTGAACTCCGTATTCCTATCATTAGGATATAAAATAACCAAAAAATTCTCTCTTGGAGCCACAGCAAACTACAACTTTGGTAACATTAAAAATCAAAACACAGAATTTTTAGGTGAATTAAATGACGAAGGTCAGTTTGTAAGAACATTAAATTATGGAACACGTTCTAATGATGAATCTAAACTTAGCGGACTTAGTTTTAACTTAGGTGCTTACTACAAAACAAAATTTAACGAAAAACTATCGTTGACAACATCACTTACGTTTTCGCCAAAATCTAATATTAATTCAACAAACTCACGTCAATTATCAGCATTAAACATTTCTGGAACTGGCGGCGCAATTATTAGCTCAGGACAAATAGACGAGATTGAATTAGGAGATAAAAGAAAAACAGAACTTGCACTTCCAACAAAATTAGCTTTTGGAGCTGGACTAGGGCAAAAAAACAAGTGGTTTGCAGGATTAGAATATACGCTGCTACATAATAGTGATTTCGGAAATGATTTCACAACTATTGAAAACGTAAACTACGATAACGGATCAAAATTAGCAATTGGAGGATTTTATATTCCAAAATACAATTCTTTCACAAGTTATTGGGAACGAGTTACATATAGAGCAGGAATTCGATATGAAGACTCAGGAATAATGGTGCGTAACGAAAACATAAACGACTTTGGCATATCTTTTGGACTAGGATTACCTGTGGGACGATCATTATCAAATTTGAATGTTGGTTTTGAGTTCGGAAAAAGAGGAACTACTGACTCAGGACTGATCAAAGAAAATTATGCAAACTTCCACTTAAGTTTATCACTGAATGATAAATGGTTTATTAAAAGAAAATATAATTAAACAATAAAATACTAAAGACATGAAGAATACAATTACATTATTTATTGCTGGATTGTTTGCAATGACGAGTTTCACAACTTTAAATGCTCAAGACTGTCAAACAAAATTGTCTTTATTTGCAGAAAATGTAAAGGCGAAAAATTATAAAGATGCAGCACCACAACTTGCTGAATTGAGAAAGAATTGTCCAACGATTAACTCCGCAATTTATGCATATGGAGAAAGAATCTATAAAGACAACATAAAAAACGCAACTACAGAAGCTGCAAAAAAAGCAGAAGCTCAAGAATTAATCCAATTATATAAAGATAGATTGGCAAATGTTCCTGACAAAACGAAAGACGGTGATATCTTATCTGATATTGGAAACTTAATGATTGAATACAAAATTGGTTCTGAAAAAGAACAATATGATGTATTTGATAAAGCTTTCAAAACAGACTTAGTAAACTTCAATAATCCAAAATCATTATACTTGTATTTTGAATTATACTATAATATGTATAAATCAGGAAACAAAGGAATACAATTGGAAAACTTAATTGAGAAGTACGAAGAATTAACTGAAAAGTTTGAATCTGAAAGTGAAAGATTGGCTATTACGAAAAATGAAATCATCAAGAAAATAGATGCTGGTGAAGAATTATCTTCTAAAGAAAAAAGAAGTGAAAGAATTGCAGATACAAACATAAACGCAATTGCCATCTTCTCAGGAAATATGGAATCTTTAATAGAAAGAGAATCTACTTGTGAAACCTTAATTCCATTATTTAGAAAAAACTTTGACCAAAATAGAAACAATTCACTTTGGTTAAAAAGAGCAGCAGGAAGATTAGATTCTAAAGGATGTGATGAAGATCCATTATTCGTAGAATTAGTAGAAGCAGTTGATGCTTTAGAGCCATCTGCAAACTCTAAAAGATACTTGTCTGGAATCTATGCAAAAAAAGGAAATACAGCGAAAGCTGATGAGTACTTAAAATTATCTTTGAGTATGGAAACTGATCCTATTAGAAAAGGAAAGTTACTATATAAAATTGCTGACAAGGCTAAGAAAAGTGGTCAGAAATCAAAAGCAAGACAATATTATTTAGAAGCTGTTCAAAACAATCCATCATTAGGAAGTGCGTACTTAAAAATTGCACAACTATACGCTTCAAGTGTAAACCAATGTGGAAATGATGAGTTCACAAAAAGAGCTGGTTATTGGAAAGCTGCTGAAATGGCAAGAAAAGCTGGACAAGTTGATCCATCATTAAGTAGTATTGCAAACAGAACGGTAAGTTCGTACATGCAATCTGCGCCAAGCAAGTCTCAAATCTTTACTAAAGGATACAAAGGAGGAGAATCAATTCCATTGAACTGTTGGATTGGTGGAAGCGTTCGAGTTCCAAGTTTATAAAATGAAACAACATACAAAACATATTTTACAAATCATTGTCATAGCGTTTGCTGTGACAATGATTTTTTCATGTCAGGACAACTATAGTGAAATCCAAAAGCTTTCATATACAAAGCGTTTTCCTGTTGGTGAAGCTGAAAATATGTTTTTAGTATATACGGACTCTGGAAAAGTAAAATCTACGCTTAGAAGTCCTTACAATAAAGATTTTTCGAATCAAAAATTTCCATTCATGGAATTTCCAAATGGAATAATTTTAAACTTTTTTGACGAGAATAATAACAAAAGTGTTGTAACTTCAGACTATGCAATTTTGTATAGTGACACAAGATTAGTAGATTTACAAGGAAATGTGGTATTAACCACGCATGACGGAAACGTCTTAGAAGCGCCACAATTGTATTGGGATCAAGACAAAGAATGGATTTTTACTGAAAGAGAATTCAAGTGGAGTAACGAACACGGCGTATTATTACAAGGAACCAACGGAATCGATTTCAATAAGAATTTGACCATAATAGATGCACATGAAATCTATGACAGTACAATTCCAATTGAGGAAAAAGACAAATAAAAAGTAACACAAACTAACAAAATCAAAAGCTGTGAAAATTTTAAGCTATACACAATACGTATACCTCATTATAGCTGCATTATCTATTTATAAAATAATAGAATTGTGGAATGATGGGACAGAATCTTACATATTTATCGGGTTTGCCGTAGTTTCACTATTTATGTTTTTCTTTAGAAGACATTACGGTAAAAAATTTGAAGAGCGAAAAAAACAAGAATAAATGGACGCACAGTTGCTTATTATTATAACGGCATTACTGTTTTCAGCTTTCTTCTCCGGAATGGAAATTGCGTACGTTTCCGCGAACAAAATTCACATCGAATTAGAGAAAAAGCAAGATGGAATTCTTGCTAAAATCTTAAAACGACTTACCTTAAGGCCTTCTAAATTCATTGCAACAATGCTTGTTGGAAACAATGTCGCATTAGTAATCTATGGTTTTTTTATGGGCGAATTGGTCGTAAATTGGGTTCATGAAACTTGGCTAAATCAATACATTACGTCCGACTATGAATTGCTTTTTCAAACCATCATTTCAACGTTGGTAATATTATTTACGGCAGAATTTTTGCCAAAAGTATTCTTTCAGATATACGCAAACAAACTGCTCAAGTTTTTGGCATTGCCTGCTTACATTTTCTATCAACTATTTTGGGTGATCTCAGAATTTGTAATGTGGATTTCGAATGTTGTGCTGCGAAAATTTTTCAAAACAGAAGGAGATGAAGTGCAATTGGAATTCAGTAAAATAGAACTTGGTGATTATATTACCGAGCAAATGGAAGCCAAACACCAAGATGAAGATATAGACTCAGAAATTCAAATATTTCAAAATGCACTTGAATTTTCCGCCGTAAAAACGCGTGAAGTAATGATTCCAAGAACGGAAATCGTTGCCATAGAACTTCGAGAAACTACTAAAAGCTTAGCCAAACTCTTCTCCGAAACAGGATATTCTAAAGTATTGGTTTACAAAACGAACATTGACGATATTATCGGATATGTACATTCGTTTGAACTCTTCAAAAAACCAAAAACCATTCGTAGCATTGTATTACCTGTTGTATTTGTGCCAGAAGCAATGTTGGCTAATGACGTATTAAACGTATTGACAAAAAAGCATAAAAGTATTGCAGTTGTGTTGGATGAATATGGCGGAACTTCCGGAATTGTGACCGTAGAAGACATTGTAGAAGAATTATTTGGAGAAATAGAAGACGAACATGATGTGACTGCATTACTCGAAAAACGCATTAGCGAAAACGAATATTTATTTTCTGCGCGATTAGAAGTAGATTATATCAATGAAACCTACAAACTCAACCTTATTAATAGTGAAAACTACGAGACTTTAGGTGGTTTAATAGTAGGCGTAACGGAGGAAATTCCTGAAAAAGATGAGGTTATTATCATTGACAATTTAAAGTTTACAATTGTTGAAGTTTCTAACACAAAAATAGATACGATTCAATTAGAAATTCTATCAGAAGATTAAAATCCCTAAAATAAACGAATTAATACGTGGTTCTTCTTTTATTATTTGACAGGAAATTGTACTTTCGCCCACTGAATTTCATAAAATTAGAACATAAATGGCAATTCTTGCAAAAATTAGACAACGTACATTAGTCCTTATCCTAATCATTGGATTGGCTTTATTTGCTTTCGTAATTTCGGATGTATTTAATAACAACGATAGTGGACAAAAATTACCAAACGAAATAGGAACTGTAAACGGAGAGAGTATTCCTTTAAGAAACTTCCAAAACCAAGTAGAACGTGGTATGGCAATTTCTAGAGGTAGTCAAACTACGATGCAAGTAGCAAATACTATTTGGGATGAAGAAGTGCGAAACGTACTAATTACACAACAATTAGACGAATTAGGGATTACGATAGAAAAAGATCAAATCTGGAATATCCTTATTACAAGTCCTCAAATTATAAACAGCGAACAATTCAAAGATGAATCGGGTGTTTTTGTTGAAGGAAAGTTGAGAGAATATATCAACAATCTTGAAGCTACCAAAAATAATGATGATGCTAAAAAAGCTGAATATCAAAATTGGATCGCTACAGAACAGTATGTAATTAGAGAAGCTAAAAAAGCTTTGTATTATAATTTAGTGCAAGCAGGTTCAATAGCAACCGTGAAAGAAGGTGAATTGGCATATCGTGCAGAGAACGACAAAGTAACGTTCAAATATGTGCAAATTCCATATACTTCAATTGTAGATTCATTGGTTGAAATCAGAAAAAGTGATGTTCAAAAATATATTGACAATCACAAATCAAGATTTGCAGTAAAAGAATCAAGAGACATTCAATATGTATACTTTCCAGAAACGCCTTCAAAATCTGACGAAGACGAAGTGAAAAAAACTGTGAACAATTTCAAAGAAGGATTTGCAGAAGCTGAAGATGCTACTGCATTCGTAAATGAAAACACAGAAACAACCGAAGTTGTAAAGTTTACATACAAAAGCCAATTGCCTGCAGAAATTGCAGAAAATGTAATGGGAATGGAAGTTGGAGATGTATTTGGACCTTATAAAGTTGGGAATCAATACAAAATTTCTAAATTGGTTGAAACGAAACAATTACCAGATTCTGTAAAAAGCAGACACATTTTGATTCGTTTTGCAGGTTCAGCAGGATCTGACCCAAGTTTAGCAAAAACAAAAGAACAAGCAAAAAAACAAGCGGATAGTATCTTAACGATTATAAAAAGAAGCAAATCTAAATTTGCTGATATCGCAAAAGTAATGTCTGATGACACTTCTAAAGATAAAGGTGGAGATTTAGGTTGGTTTAATAGCAATACAGGATTAACACCAACATTCAAAGATTTCGTATTCGAAAAAGAAGTTGGCGCAATAGGCGTTGTAGAATCTCCTTTTGGATTCCACGTTATTGAAATTCAAGAACAAAAAAATCAGCAAAAAGTAGTAAAACTTGCAACAATCAATAAAGAAGTAGAAATAACTGCTCAAACAATAGATGACTTATTTACAACTTCTTCAAAATTTGAATCTGAAGCAGGAAAATCTGATGACGCATTTGTAGAAGTAGCAACAACAAACAACTACAAAGTAAATCCAGTATTCAAAATGAAAGAATTGGATACAGGAATCTCTGGTTTGCAAGAACAGCGTCAAGTTGTACGTTGGACATTTGAAGAAGATACCAAAGTTGGTGACATCAGACGTTTCCCAGTAGGAAGTGGATTCATCATCGTACAAATAACTGCAAAACATGCGGCAGGAACAATATCAGTAGAAGAAGCATCAGGAACAGTAATTTCGATTCTAAGAAACGAGAAAAAAGCTGAAATGATTAAAGCTAACAACTCAGCAACTACATTAGATGCACTTGCAGCAGCAAATGGTAAAACGGCACAACAAGCGACTTCATTATCAATGGTAGCGCCAATTATTCCTGGAGCAGGTGAAGAGCGAAAAGTAGTTGGAGCTGCATTTGCATTAGACAAAGGAGCAACTTCTGGCTTAATTACTGGAAAAACTGGTGTATACATGATTGAAGTTGTAGAGAAGACGCTGGCGCCAGCAAAAGACAGTTACTTAACAGAAAGAAGTAACGTAAGCAATCAAAGAAGTGCAAACGCTAAAAATGCTGTATTTGAAGCATTAAAAAGTGCATCTGAAATTACAGATAACAGAGGCGTATTTTACTAAACCTCAAATAACATAACATTCTAATTTTAGAATGATCAAAAAAACCTGTGAAATTGACTTTACAGGTTTTTTTATGATTTTATTTAAAATGTCTCGATGTCTATTTTACAATTCAATTTTTAAGTAAGTCTTGTTTCTTGACTCTAAAAACGTGAGTTCGACATAAGTTTACTCAAATAAAATTTTGAACAGATTCCTAAAAGAAGTGCTAAGTATTTAATTTTCATTTTATTATTTTCGTTTTCTTTGCTCGCACAAAGAAAAGAAACAAAAGAAAGTGCGCTTTTCCAGAGGTATTTTTAGTTTTTCTTTTTGAAAAAAACTAAAACCGCATGAATTTTTCTAAATTTTCTCCAAGGATTCGAAAATTCTTAACGAAAAACCCCTGCTATACTGCGGAAAAGACAAAAAATACTCTGAAATTTTATATCGAACTCAGGTTAAAAGCGAATTGTGTTGAGCGAAGTCGAAGTAAACGATCTAAAATCTTTTATCAGACAACATCATTTTATCAAAAGGAATCACAGTTTCATATCCTTTCTTTTCAAAATAAGCTTTTGTATCATCATTTCCTGTCGCTAATATAAAATCGCCGCCCCAAGCGCCCAAACTTTTAACTTGACCAAAATAATCGGCAAACAAACGTTCTTGCACTGGCGTTTCTTGAATAATATCTGCAATAATTTGTTCGTGTTCTTTTAATAATAATTCAAAATCGATTAAAGAAGTACTTGAAATTAGTTCAGTAGTAATCGCATTAATCACTTTAATTTCGTTGTTAATTTTCCCTTTTCGAGCATTATAAGTAGCAATGGCGTTTCTACTATTTTGTTTTTTGTTTAAATGTACAAAGTATAACTGATTGCTAAACGAAGGCGAAAACCGAACTTCCGTAACTTTTGGTTGTTGTTGATTGATCTCATAAATAATTGGCGAGTTACTTCTTGCGCAAGCAATATCATAACCACTTCCTTTAAAAGCATTCCAAAGTAACGTGTACGGATTCACATTTGCCCAAAGCGCAATAGTATGAATTAAGGTGGAAGAAGAACCTAATCCCCAATTTCTTGGGAAAGTTAACGTGGTTTGTATTTGATAACCATTTGTATCTGCAAGAAACTTCGGATTTAACCGTTTTGCTTCTACTAAAAGATTGTTTAATGTTTGAGAAACTTCATCAGTATATATAGTTTCAGAAGAAATTGTATCCAAATTGAAGTCATATTGAAACCAAATAGTTCCTATTGAATCGACACTTTTCCAAATCAGTTTTGGTTCATCAATTGGTATCACAGTTAGCTTTTGTCCATACGTTGTTGGAATGGCGAGTGCTTTTGCGCCATCTAAAACGACATATTCGCCAGTGATCAATAATTTTCCATTCCCATAAAAATCCATTATGCTTGAGCTGTTTTATGCGCATTAAAAGCATTTACAACCGCGCTATGTGTAACAGTTTTGTCTTTAAAGAAATTGATAAAATGTTTCTTTTCAACTTCTGTTGCTTCCAGTTGATTCAAAATATTGACCAAATGCATTTTCATATGACCTTTTTGAATTCCTGTCGTCACTAATGAACGAATCGCGGCAAAATTCTGCGCCAATCCTGCAACAGCAACAACTTGCATCAATTCTTTGGCGTTTGGTTTTCCTAACATTTCCAACGCTAATTTCACTAAAGGATGCAAAGATGTCAAACCGCCAACAGTTCCTAAAGACAATGGAATTTCAATCCAAAACTTAAAAATACCGTCTTTTACTTCGGCGTGCGTTAAGCTAGAATAACGTCCATCTTTTGCGGCGTACGCGTGAATTCCAGCTTCTACAGCTCTAAAATCATTTCCTGTGGCAAGTACAACGGCATCAATTCCGTTCATAATTCCTTTATTATGTGTCACAGCACGATATGGTTCTATTTTGGCAATTTGAATAGCGCGCACAAACTTATTTGCAAACTCCTCTGCATCAATCGAATCACTTTTAACTAACGAATTTACTGGACAACTTACTTCGGCCTTTACCAAGCAATTTGGAACGTAATTCGAAAGAATGCTCATCACAATCTGAATATTTTTCTCTTTTTCAGAAAAAGCTTCAAATGATTTTGCGCCGTCTTCAAACGTTTTTGCAAACTGCTCCAAACACGAATTTATAAAATTTGCGCCCATAGAATCTACGGTTTCAAACGTGCAATGCAGTTGAAAATAACCGTCGAGTTCTTGGGTTTTATCGCGCAATATGATATCTGTAATTCCGCCGCCACGTTTGTCCATATTTTGCGTAATATGTTTTGTGGAAGCGAATAATGCTGATTTAATTGAATTAAAATAATTGTGTAGTTTTTCAGTCGAGCCGAAATACATAAAGTGAACTTGACCTACTTTTTCAGTACTTAATACGGTTGCTTTAAATCCACCACGATCTAGCCAAAACTTTGCGGCTTTACTAGCGGCAGCAACTACGGAACTTTCCTCAATTGCCATTGGAATGACGTATAATTGATCATTAATCAAAAAATTAGGCGCAATTCCTAGCGGAAGATAAAAATTAGAGATCGTATTTTCAATAAACTCATCGTGTAGCTTTTGAAGTTTTTCGTCTGAATTCCAATACTTTTTTAAGGTATTTATAACTGCTTCATCACTATGAAAATAGGTATTCACAAGCCATTCAATCTTTTTGTTTTTGGAAAGTTTAGAAAATCCAACAATTGGAGCAATCATAAAATAGGGTTTATCCATTCGGTTCACGGCAAAGATACGCAATGAAATAGTAACAATTTTAATCCTAAACTGCTAAAGTATAGCTTGAAAACGAGGCTTATTATGTGGAATATGTTTAGAGTTTACTATTTTTTAGCACATTTAAGATAAACTGAATGTAAATAATGCCTTGAAAGAATCATTTTTTCTCAATTATAATTTAAGGTTCGATTTTTGTGCTACTTGCTTGATATTTGTATATTGTCAGCCTTATCATAATAAATTACTTAAAATAATACGCTTTCAATACGTATATTCTTAAAAACTCAGCACGAATGAAATTAAAATATGTTTTTCTTTTTGTCTTCTTAGGATTAGCCAATATTACAATGGCACAACAAAAAGAAATTACGCTAGAAGAAATTTGGGGAGAAGAGAAAGCTTTCTCTACAAAAGGAATGGATGTGTTACATTCCATGAACAATGGATTACAATACACAGTTTTAAATACAAACAAAGAAGAAAAAACAGCTTCTGTTGATAAATACGATTACAAAACACTTCAAAAAGTAGAAACGATTGTTGCTTCGACAGCATTAAATATAGAAGAAGCATTTTCGTCTTATAGTTTTAATGCTGATGAAAGCAAAATGATTCTGGCAACCGAAGTAGAACCCGTATTTAGAAGATCGCGCTTAGGAATTTATTACGTGTACGATATCGCTTCAAAAAAAATAACAAAAATTTCAGATAATAAAATACAAGAGCCAACCTTTTCTCCTAATGGAAAAAAGGTTGCTTTCGTTTATGAAAACAATATTTATGTAAAAGATTTGCAATCTGGCGCAGGAAGTCAAATCACCACAGATGGTGTAAAAAATAAAATCATTAATGGTGTGACGGATTGGGTTTATGAAGAAGAATTTGGATTTGTACGCGCTTTTCAGTGGAATGCGGCGAGTGATCATATTGCATTTATTCGTTTTGACGAAACGGAAGTTCCAGAGTTTTCAATGGACGTTTACGGAAGTGAATTATATCCGCAACAACACGTTTTCAAATATCCAAAAGCAGGAGAGAAAAATGCAGAAGTTTCATTGTATTTATATAGTTTAAATGCTGGAAAAACTTCAGAAATAAACTTAAGTAATTATACTGATTTTTACATTCCACGAATTGAATGGACAAACGATCCGGCGGTTTTGAGTGTGCAAGTTATCAATAGACATCAAAATAAGTTGGATTTGATTCTATACAACGCAGCGACAAATCAAAAATCAATTGTTATCAGAGAAACTGACAAAGCATACATTGATGTTACGGATAACTTAACGTTTTTGGCTGATAATAGTTTCATTTGGACAAGCGAAAAAGACGGATTCAATCACATCTATCATTATAAAAAAGATGGTAAACTAATCAACCAAGTAACAAAAGGACTTTGGGAAGTAACTAATTATTATGGTTATGATGAAGATTCTGATCGTGTATTCTATCAATCGGTAGAAAATGGTTCTGTGAACAGAGATATCTATTCCATCAAAATTAACGGAAAGAAAAAGCAACGACTTTCTACTAAAGAAGGAACAAACAGTGCTAAATTTAGTGCAAACTTTACCTATTACATCAATACATTTTCAAGTGTAACAACGCCGCCAGAATATTCATTGCATTTGGCAAAGAATGGGAAGTTGGAAAAAGAAATCAAAAACAATGCAGATGTAAAAGAAAAATTAGGCAACTACAAAATTTCTCTTAAAGAATTCTTTACGTTGACAACAGCTAAAGGTCATGCCTTAAACGCTTGGATGATAAAACCAGCAGATTTTGACGCTTCAAAAAAATATCCAGTATTCATGTATCAATATTCGGGTCCAGGTTCGCAACAAGTTGCCAACAAATGGAACAGCGCAAATGATTATTGGTATCAACTATTAGCACAAAAAGGAATGATTATTGTGTGTGTTGATGGACGCGGAACAGGATTTAAAGGTTCGGACTTTAAAAAAGTAACGTATAAAGAATTAGGTAAATACGAAGTAGAAGATCAAATTGATGCTGCTATTGAACTCGGAAAGCGTTCGTATGTTGATAAAGATCGCATTGGAATTTGGGGATGGAGTTACGGAGGATTTATGTCGAGTAACTGTATTTTAAAAGGAAACGACGTATTTAGTATGGCAATTGCGGTTGCTCCAGTTACAAGCTGGCGTTTTTATGATACAATTTACACCGAACGTTACATGCAAACGCCACAAGAAAACGCGAGTGGTTATGATGAAAATTCGCCAATAAATCATGTTGAAAAACTAAAAGGTGATTACTTATTAGTTCATGGAACAGGAGATGATAACGTACACGTACAAAACACAATGCGTATGATTGATGCGTTAATCAAAGCCAACAAACAATTTGATTGGATGATTTATCCAGATAAAAATCATGGAATTACAGGAGGAAACACGCGTTTGCATTTGTATAATAAAATGACAATATTTATTGAAAATACATTGCTAAAAAAATAATTTCAAAAATCACACTAACCCAAACTATTTAATATAATGACAAACTCAGTAAAACAAGCTCATCAAAAAGAGCTATTTGGACATCCAGTAGGACTGTATGTATTATTCTTCACAGAAATGTGGGAACGTTTTTCGTACTATGGAATGCGAGCAATCTTAGTATTATATCTTGTAGCACAAACACAAGGCGATAACGGAGGATTAGGTTGGACAAATGGAGAAGCTTTAGCGCTTTACGGATGGTATACAATGTTAGTATATGTTGCATCAATTCCTGGTGGATGGATTGCAGATAAATTTTTAGGACAAAAGAAATCTGTACTTTATGGAGGAATTTTGTTAGTTGCTGGACACAGTATTTTAGCAGTTGAAGAAATGTGGGCATTTTATACAGGTTTAGGACTCATCATTGCTGGTGTTGGAATGTTAAAGCCAAATATCTCAACGATGGTAGGTGGATTATATAAGCAAGGAGATATTCGAAGAGATAAAGGATTTACAATCTTTTATATCGGAATCAATGTGGGAGCTTTTTTATCAAGTTTAATTGTTGGATATGTTGGAGAAGTACACGGATGGCACTACGGATTTGGATTAGCAGGTATTGGAATGGCGTTAGGATTGATACAATATTTAGTTGGGCAAAAATACCTACAACATGTTGGAAACTTCTTAGGATCATCTGAAGATTTGGCTGAAAAAGAGGCAATGAAAAAGCCTTTAACGAAGATTGAAAAAGACAGAGTTGTCGTATTATTTATATCATTCTTATTGGTAATTGTATTTTGGGGAGCTTTTGAGCAAGCAGGAGGATTAATGAACCTTTATGCTGCTGATAAAACAAACAGATTATTAATGGGTTGGGAAGTGCCAGCTTCATGGTTTCAGTCATTAAATGCAATGTTTATTATCTTCTTAGGAACATTAGTTGCAGGATATTGGGCATCAAGAAAATTAAAAGGGAAAATTTCTACCTCATTATTCAAAATGATTCTCGGGTTGATCATTATGGGAACAGGATTCTTTTTTATGACAGCTGCAGCTGCAGAATTTAACAGTAATGGCCCAATTGAAAATGGTGTTGGAGGTTCAGCAATGTACTGGTTAGTATTAGCATACTTATTCCATACTATTGGAGAATTATGTATTTCGCCAGTTGCCTTATCATATATTACAAAATTAGCACCGCTAAAATATGCATCCTTGATGATGGGTGTATATTTTGCAATGACTGGTTTTGGAAATAAATTAGCAGGACTTCTTGGAGAAGCCTCTGAAAATTTAGGAGAATATACAATCTTTACAGGGATTGCTATATTCTGTGTTGTATTTGGATTATTAGTTATGTTATTCAGAAAGAAACTAGAAACGTTAACGCATGGTGCTGAAGACAACGAAAGAGACATCAATGACGATCTTACGGAAGGTTTCGAACTAGCAGATACAGATCTCAAATCATAAACTAAAAAGCGACTTGTATGAAAACAGATGTAGAAAATCTATTTAAAGACAAAGTGATTGGGCATCCTGCGGGATTATTTGTGATCTTCTTCACAGAAATGTGGGAACGTTTTTCATTCTATGGAATGCGGATCTTATTGGTAATATTCTTAACAGCTCCTTTATTCGGTGAAAACCCAGGTTGGGGATGGACTTCTGAAAATGCACTTGCTTTAATTGGTACGTACGGATCATTATTATATTTAACACCAATTCTAGGTGGTTGGATCGCTGATAAATTTACAGGATATAGAATCGCAGTAGTTATAGGATGTTTTATTATGATGTTGGGACATGTTTCCATGGTGTTTGAAACATCTTGGTCATTATACCTTGGACTAGCATTATTAATCATAGGAACAGGTTTTTTTAAGCCAAATATGACTTCTATGATTTCCGAAATGTATAAAGGAAAAGAATCTAAAAAAGATGGAGCATACACCATTTATTACATGGGCGTAAATGCAGGAGCTTTTTTCGGAATGATGCTATGTGGATATTTAGCAGAAAATGTTGGTTGGAGTTACGGATTTGGATTGGCAGGAATTTTTATGCTACTTGGTTTAATTCAATTTTGGTTGGCAAAAGACTTATTTGGAGAAATTGGTGGAAAACCATCAAAAGTATACGAAGTAGAATTGCCTCAAAACATAAACGAAGAAAGTCCTACGATACATAAAGATGTCGTAGAAAAACCAAACCCATTTACGTTAGTCGATAAAATTTTAATGTTCTTAGCGGCTCTTGGAGGATTATCATATCTTTTAAACGATCCGATATCTAAAATTGGTGGTTATAATCTATTCGATTTTGAACTTGGAGGAATTTCAGGACCTTATGTTGTCGTATTATCTTCGTTAGCACTATTCTTATTCTTAATTGCTTCAAGAATTGCGAGATATTCAACTATAGTAAGAGATAAAATTATTGCAGTTTCTATCTTCGGACTGTTCACGGTTGTATTTTTTGCGGCTTTTGAACAAGCTTTAGGTTCCATGACATTATTTGCAAGAGATTTTACCCAGCGTTCACTCACAGGAAATTCTGCAACAATTTTTAAAATTGTAGATTTAGTATTAACAGTTGTTCCTTTAGTAATTATCACGTGGGTTTTATACCTATTATTCAAAAAAACACATAAAAAAATTCTAGCTTCTAATATTGTATTGGCACTTACATTTGCTTTCTTATGGTATGTGGTTTTCTACAAAATAAATAGAGAATTTAGCAAAGAAGCAACCGAAGTTGGCGCAAGTTGGTTTGGAATCTTAAATTCATTCTTTATCATCACATTAGCACCTTTATTCTCTAAATGGTGGGAAAGTAAATACAATCCAAGTGCTGCAATGAAATATGGTATCGGATTGATACTTTTAGGTGGAGGATTTGGAATCTTAGTATTAGGAACTCAAGGAATACCTCAAGGAGCAACAGGAGCTTCTGTAAGTATGATATTCTTAATTTTAGCATACTTATTCCATACGATGGGAGAATTGTGCATTTCGCCAGTAGGATTGTCATACTTAAGTAAATTAGTACCAGGAAGAATGATTGGTTTCATGTTTGGTATTTGGTACTTAGCTATTGCAATAGGACAAAAATCAGCAGGAACAATGGGAGGAATGATTGATGAAATAACAGCTCAATATTCTTTAAGTACGTTCTTTTTAATATTTACACTATTTCCAATAGCTATTGGATTAATTTCAATTGTATTGAATGGAGTTTTGAAAAAACTAATGCATGGCGTTCGATAATTAAAATAACAATATATATTTTAAAAAAGCGTTTTCTTTCGGAAACGCTTTTTTAATATGTCAAGCTCAATTTGTAACTTGTACGCGTAAAGTAGGCACGGAGTTTGCAACTGAGGCTTTATAAAAGGAAAAATCATGAAGAAGATAATCATAGCAATTAGTATCATTCTTGTAAGCATTACAACTGTAAATGCGCAAAAAATCAATTGGGTAACAATGGAAGAAGCGCAGGAGTTGATGAAAAATGAACCACGGAAAATCATCATGGATGTCTATACAACTTGGTGCGGACCGTGTAAAATGTTAGACAAAAATACGTTTGGAAACCCTGATGTAGCGAAATATATCAACGAGAATTATTATGCGATCAAATTCAATGCAGAAGGCGATTCAAGTGTTACGTTTGACGGAAATACTTTTACAAACCCAACTTATGATCCTGCAAAGAAAAATAAACGAAATGCGCAACATCAATTCGCTAGATTCTTAAGTGTACGCGCATATCCGACAATGGTGTTTTTTGATGATGATTTCAAGCTAATTGCACCAATTGCAGGATATTTAATTCCAAAACAATTGGAAGTCTACTTGAAACTTTTCAAAACTAACAAATACAAAGAAGTCAAATCAAAAGAAGCTTGGGAGAAATATCAAAAAGAATTTATATACGAATTCAAAAGCTAAACTTGATATCAATTGAATATAATAAAATTCAAAACTTACTTCGAAACGTATTTTTTTTCCGCATTATAGAAAAGTTTTTCGTTAAGAATTTTTGTAGCTACAACATTCCAGAATCTAAATTTTGTGTCAAAGATGTTATATCTTTTGTTGGAATAATTATGAGATATTAAATGCTTGTTCAAAAGGTGAAAGTGACGATCTTCAGAAATAATGAACGAAAAGCGGAATTGCAAAGTGAAGCTTTAAGCATGAAGCGCATGAGAGAATGTTGCGCAGCAATTTCCTATAGATCGTCTTGACTTTTTTGGCTTGGTTTATCCTGAGCGCAGTCGAAGGGTTTTGTGTTAAGACAAAAATGAACGTTACCAAAAGGTTTTCGGTTTTAATTTTACAACGAGAAAGCTGAAAATACTTTTTAAGTTAAATTTATTTCTCTAAAATAACACTAAAAAATCCTTTTTCACGCGTACTGTGGAAAGGGATTTTTTGTTCCGCAGCAGCAACTTTCCAGCGTTTCACATAACTTGTGTAATTGCTTCCGTCAGCAATAATAAATTTCGGTTGAAGCGAATCAATCATGCGATTCAAGTTGATCTTTGGCGAATTACTCAATAAAATATATGCAGGTGTTAAGGCAGGAATCTTGTAAACGCCCAAACTATCAATTCGCAACAAATAGGAATCATTCAAACGGTATACATTCTGTAAAGGATCAAAAGAAAAAGTATCAATAGATTGGTTGCTAATTTGATTATTCACCACATAATTCTTCTGTAAAGAAATGCTATCTAAACTGTGAAACAATTGTAAAGAAGTTCCACGTTGCTCAGCTAAAATAGAAGTTTTATTTTGATGAAAAACGGTAAAAGAGTCTTCTGTTTGCTGTTGTTGAAAACGATCAAAAAACCATAAACCTTGGCATATTAAAATACTGAAGAATGCTATTTTTAAATGTTTCCCTTTCGGAAGATGGAAATACTGCGCAAACGAAATTACGATCAAATAACAACCAATCATTTGATATAAACTAATGAAAATATTGTCGAACACAAACTGTTCGTGTGAAGCAATCCAAGATACAAACGCGTTCATTTGTTGAATGATAAAGATGTAAATTGTACTTAAAAATTCGGGTAACCATTCAAAATAAGCCAACATAATAACTATAATTCCGAACACGAGTATAATTCCAAGTACAGGAATAATTGTCAAATTTGCAATAAAAAACAATCCAGGAAACTGATGAAAATAATACAAACTTAACGGCAAAACGCCTAATTGTGCGGAAAGACTAACGGTGAGTAAACTCCAAAATGATTTCGGTGCAAACGATTTTGGATTCCAGAGTTTCTTCCACAAAGGTTGCAACCAAACAATGGCAAAAACCGCAGCATAACTCAACTGAAAACCAACATCAAACAAAAAATGTGGTTTGCAGAGCAACAAGAAAAACATAGAAACCGTCAATACTTGAAGCGTATTTGTTTGTCTGTGAAAATGTGTCGCAACCACTAATATTGAAAACATCGTAACTGCGCGAACTACGGAAGCTGACAAACCTGATAAAAATGCAAAACTCCACAAAATGCAAACCATTAGGAGTAATTTCAGAAGTTTTCCATATCTAAAACGACTCAACGGATTTAATAAAAATTGTAACAATAATACTAAAATTCCAATGTGTAAACCTGAAATTGCTAAAATGTGAATTGCACCAGCATTTGCATAATTTGATTGTAATTCTTTCGAAATTTGTTGTCGCTGTCCTAACAAAAGTGCTTCCAAAACGGCTAACTCATCTGCCTTAAAACCAGTTTTCAATAAGTTGTGATGAATTTTTGTGCGAATCGCATCTGCATACCCAAACACTGTTTTTGGAAACGTTTTAGAAACGATAAATTCATCTGTTTTCAAATACAATTGAGAATAAATATACCGATCATTCAAATACGCTTTATAATCAAAATTGGAAGGATTTAAGGAAGGTTTCACTTCTTTGGGAAGTATCTCTGTATACAAAATCGCGTCAACGCGTAATGGTTTGAAAATATTATCTTTTTGAATGTGTAAAAGTATTTTTCCAGAAGTTTCTTTGTTGTTAATTTTTAAGATTTCTGCAACATACCGATTGTAATACGTGTTTGATTTTAAAACTTCACGAATGCGAATTTGTACATTTTCAATCGCAGTTATAGTGCTATAATGTGTTTCGTGATTTTTCTCTTCATGAAAATTTTCAATCACAATTCCCAAACTTACTGTCGTAAACAAAGCGATCAATCCGAAACCAATAGTTTGTAAAAACTGCTTTCGGGCAATCCAAAAGAAAATAGTCAGCATTATAAAAAATCCACCAAAAATAAGACAACTAGTGGCCCAAGAAATTTCAAAGTAATACCCAATCAAAATCCCGATGATTATGGAAATCGTTAATTTTGTAATGGTAAAATCGAGCCACTTCATTGTCTAGAATTATTTAAAACAAAATGAAAGTAGTCAAAAAACTCTGTAAAAAGGATGCAATTTTATAAGCGTAGTATTTACTTCATAAGCGTTGTTAAAAAAGTGAAAAGTGAAAAGTGAAAAGTGAAAAGTGAAAAGTGAAAAGTGAAAAGTTGAGAGTTGAGAGTTGAGAGTTGGAAGTGAAAAATAAATCAACATTTCGATAGCTTCGCTAGGTATTTTCAATCAAAATGTATTTTGATTTCAATAATGCTTAATGCAAGCAAATCCACAAAAAGACGAATTAACAAATCAACATTGCAGACAAACCAGCTAACACAACCAAGCTAAAAACAAATAAACAAATCCACGAATCAACAACAAAAAACAGTCTAAAGAACTCTCCGCGCTTCAGTAAAAGCATTTTTCCAATAGCGTTCGTCCAAAGAAGAAATCAAAACACCTCTAGAAGTGGTGGAGTGAATAAACGTAATAATTCCGCGTTTATGTGCTACAACCAAACCAACATGATTAATACGTTTTCTATTCTTATTGGTTTTAAAAAATAACAAATCGCCTTTTTTTACAGCGCTCAATTTAATACGTTTTCCGCGTGTTGCTTGCTGATACGAAACTCTTGGCAATTGTACTTGATTTGCTTTAAAAGCAACGTAGGTCAATCCGGAACAATCCATTCCTTTTTTGGTAGTTCCTCCATATTTATAGCGCGTTCCTTTATAAGCTTTGGCAGTTTTCACAATCGCATTTGCCTTATCAAAAGTTTTTTTCGTGTCTTTTCGTGAAGTCGTTTTTGCGCTAGTTGTCTTTTTATAAACGGTTCTTTTAGAAGATGTTTTCTTAGAAGAGCCACAAGAAACTATAAAAACGGAAAGGAGAAGTAGCAGAAATTTGCGAATCATGTACTATGTTTTCAGCTAAAATAGCAAAATCTTATAAACCCTGAATAAAAGAAGTTTCTTAAATTGACCAAAGTTTTAAAATAATACGAAATGGATTCTTTTTCCGCAGTGTAGGATTCTTTTTTCGTTAAGAATTTTTGAAGCCTTGGAAAAAATTTAGAAAAATGAATGCGGTTCTAGTTTTTCAGAGAAAAAACTAGAAACACCTCTGGAAAAACGCACTTTCTTTTGTTGACGCCTGTGCTGAACTTGATTCAGTATTCTTTGTGCGAACAAAGAGAAAGAAAATAAAAAACTGAAAACTGAAGTTATTAAATTAACTGTTTTAAAATAGTTCAAAAAGTGTTATAAAAAGTCAATTACATAATAGCTTTACAAATCAACTTCGCAACATTCTCACTCGCGCCTTTTCCGCCTAACTTTTGCTCTAAGGCAAAATAATCTGTGAATAACTTGACTCTGGTTGCTTCATCCAGAATCTTATGGAGTTCTGAGGTCAATCTTTTTGTATTGAAATCTGATTGAATCAACTCAGTAACGACTTCTTTATCTAAAATCAAATTCACTAACGAAATATACTTTAACGTAATGATTCGTTTTATAATTTGATACGAAATCGCACTTCCTTTATAACAAACTACTTGCGGTACTTTATACAATGCAGTTTCTAAAGTTGCAGTTCCAGAAGTAACTAAGGCAGCATGCGAAACGGACAACAAGTCATACGTACGATTGCTCACAAAATGAACCGCCGATTTTTTAGTAAACGTTTCGTAAAATGATTGCTCTTGACTTGGTGCGCCAGCAATTACAAACTGATATTTTGAGAAATCTTCTACAACGGAAAGCATCACGGAAAGCATTTTGGTAATTTCTTGCTTTCTACTACCTGGAAGTAAGGCGATAATTGGACGTTCATCCAAACCAAAAGCTGCTTTAAATTTCTTTGGATCAGAAGGTTTTCTATCTGCAATAGCATCTAACAATGGATGACCAACAAAATGAACATCATAATCATATTTTTTGTAGAATTCTTTTTCAAAAGGAAGAATAACGAACATCTCGTCAACATCTCTCTTAATACTTTCTACTCTGCTAGCTCTACTTGCCCAAACTTGTGGAGATATATAATAGTTGGTTTTGAAGCCTTCTGTTTTTGCCCATTTTGCAATACGAAGGTTAAAACCAGAGTTATCAATAAAAATGACAACAGCTGGTTGATATTGTTTAATATCTTTCTTGCAAAAAGAAATCATGCCTAAAACTTTCCGGAGATTCATTATAACTTCAATGAATCCCATAATAGCACGTTCTTTATAGTGTTTGACTAAAATACCACCAACTTCTTGCATCAAATCTCCGCCCCAAAACCTGAAATCGGCATTGGAATCTTGTTTTGCAATGGCTTTCATTAAATTAGAACCATGCAAATCTCCCGAAGCTTCTCCTGCAATAATGTAATACTTCATCTTAATTAGGCTAATAATTTATGCGCAAACACAAATACGGCTGTAAAAATTGTGATAATCAATACACCTTTTGCGCTTGCTTCTTTATTAAACTTTAAAAATCCAAAAAACGCAACAAAATTTAGTGCTGCGCCATACACAATTACGGTACTAATTTGTTCACGTTGAACAATTGAATCCCAAACAGCACCAATACTAGCATTTCCTTGATATGCCACATATGATAAGTACAAAAAAGTCCCCAAAACGGTTGTAAGTAGTCCAACAATAGCACCAAAAATAATCTCTTTATTTTTCATTAAATCCTAAACTATTAAGTTTTTGAATGGCGTGATGCGCCGTCAAATCGAACATTACTGGAACCAACGAAACATATCCGTTTGCCAATGCCCATTCGTCCGTATCTTGTCCTTTATCCTTATTTACAAATTTTCCAGAAAGCCAATAATATTGTTTTCCGTTCGGATTGGTACGTTTATCAAAATCTTCTTCCCAATACGCTTTTGCCTGTCTGCAAATACGAATTCCTTTAATATCTTTTTCTTTCAATTTTGGAAAGTTTACGTTTAGTACAACACCTTCTGGTAAACCGTGGTCAAGTACTTTTTGCGTAATTTTCTTCACATACTTTTTTGTAGCTTCAAAATTTGCTTCCCAATCATAATCTAACAATGAAAATCCAATTGCAGGAATTCCCTCAATACCAGCTTCAACAGCAGCACTCATGGTTCCAGAATAAATTACATTAATAGAAGAATTAGAACCGTGATTAATTCCAGAAACACAAATATCTGGTTTACGATTCAAAATTTCGTTTACGGCAAGTTTTACGCAATCAACAGGTGTTCCAGAACTAGAATATTCAATCTGGTCGCCTTCATCAATTGTAATTGCGGTACAATAAATAGTAGCATTTGACGTAATTGCATGTCCTGTTCCACTCTGTGGACTATCAGGAGCTACTACAAAAACATCGCCCAATTCGTTCATTACTTCAATCAGTGCGCGTAATCCTGGCGCGGTAATACCATCGTCGTTGGTAACTAAAATTAACGGTCTATCTTTCATAAAAAAAGTGCTTCATTTTGAGTTGCTAAAGTACATAATTTAACGTTTACACACACAGCATTTCATCTTTAACAAAAAATTAATAACAATGTTAAAAAATGGCATGGTTTTTTCTTTATTTTAGTAGAAAATTAAAATAGTTGGCATGAATACTGTTATGGTATTCAAATTGAGAATCAGTACAATGCTGATTTATGTGAATGAAAAAACAAAATGTGTGAAAATCCAAGCTTTTATGAAAAGGAATAAAATATACTTAGTGGCACTATTAGTCTTTGCAATGGTGTCTTGCGGCTTTGCAAAAAAATCATTTGATGATCCAGAACAAGATAAAACGTTGGTTGACCTCATTTCTTATGTATTAGGAAGATGGCACTTTGAACCACAAGAAATCAATGATGAGTTTTCTGAAAATGTATACAATGACTTCATCAACGCTGTTGATCCGATGCGACGTTACTTTTTAGCAGCCGATTTGGAAGAATTTAGTCAATATAAAGATAAGATTGACGACGAAATTAAAGAACCAGGTGTGCAGTTTTTTAGTACTGTACACAAGCGCTTGCTAGAACGTATGGAAGAATCTAAAACGTATCAAAAAGAACTTCTCACAAAACCGTTTGACTTTACCGAAGATGAAACTATTAGTAGAGATTATAAAAAGTTAGCGTTTGCGAAAGATGTTGCCGAATTAAAAGAACGTTGGAGAAAAGAATTAAAATTTTCTACATTGGCTAACTACGACATCAAACTTGAAGTTGATAAGAACAAGAAGAAAGAAGATGCTTCACACGTACTCAAAGACGATGTAACGTTGGAAAAAGAAGCGCGCGAATCTACGGGAAAAACATATGTTGAGTTTTATGATTTAATGGATGATTTAGAACGTAAAGATTGGTTCAGTATCTATATAAACACTATTGTAGAAGAATTTGATCCGCATACCTCATACTTAGCACCACAAGACAAAGATCGTTTTGACATGAGCATGTCTGGAACGTTAGAAGGAATTGGAGCGCGTTTGCAAAAACGTACAGAAGGCGCAAAAATATTTGAAGTCATTTCTGGTGGACCAGCGTGGAGAAGTAAAAAACTAGAAGCTGGCGATGTTATATTAAAAGTAGCTCAAGACGGCGAAGAATCAGTTGATATTGTAGGAATGCGATTGGATGATGCTGTAAAACTAATCAAAGGACCAAAAGGAACATTGGTGAGTTTAACAGTTAAAAAAGTAGACGGTTCTATTGAAGTAATTACTATTAAAAGAGACTTAGTAGAAATTGAAGAAACCTATGCAAAATCTGCGGTTGTGAAAAAAGGAGATCGCACATTTGGTGTGATTAACTTGCCAAAATTCTATGTAAACTTTGAAGATTACAACAAAAGAAATGCTGCAAGCGACGTAAAAAAAGAAATTGAGCGTCTAAAAGAACAAGGAATGGAAGGTTTAGTAATAGACCTAAGAAATAATGGCGGCGGATCGTTAAAAACCGTAGTTGATATGGCTGGATTCTTTATCAAAGATGGACCTGTTGTACAAGTAAAAAGCTCTACAGATGGAAAAGAAGTATTAAACGATGAAGACAGTCGCATTCAATGGGACGGACCATTAGTAATTTTAGTAAATGAATTATCTGCTTCAGCTTCTGAAATATTAGCAGCAGCATTACAAGATTACAAAAGAGCTGTTGTTATTGGAAGTAAACAAACCTACGGGAAAGGAACGGTTCAAAACATTGTAGACTTAAACAGATTTGTAAGAGGCGGCGACGGAAATGTTGGAGCTTTAAAAATGACAACGCAAAAATTTTATAGAATCAATGGTGGATCAACACAATTAGAAGGTGTAAAAAGTGATGTCGTTGTCGTTGATAAATATAGTTTTATTGACATAGGAGAAAAAGATCAGGAAAATCCATTACCTTGGGATCAAATTGAGCCAGCAGAATACGAAATTTGGGACGGTTATATCGACTATGAAAAGACGATTAGTAGAAGTAAAGAACGTATGGCAGACAATGCACAATTAAAGTTAATTGAAGAAAATGCAAAGTGGATTAAAAAACGTCGTGATGAGAATGAATATCCATTAAACTATGCAGTATACAAGAAAAAAGCTGATGAAGATGAAGAATATGCAAAACGATTCAAAGCACTTTCTGATTACAATACGCAATTGACGTTTACATCATTGCCGTATGAAGAATTGCTCATGAAAAAAGATTCTACTTTAAAAGACAAAAGAGAAGCTTGGCATGAAGAGTTATCGAAAGATGTGTACGTAGAAGAAGCAATCAACGTATTAGGAGATATTCAAATCAACAACATCAAAAAGAAGAAAAGAACGATTGTAAAAGGATAATCTAAAAGACTTTAATGAGTAAAAACTCAAATTCACTAACACAATTAGCGCTCCAAAAATTCAAGAAGAATTTTTGGGGCGTTTTGAGTTTTTGCTTTATTGCAATCTGTGCGTTCATCGTAATTTTCGCGTATCTCTTTACACCAGATGATACTAAGAATGCAAACCAAATGCACTTGTCTATTCATTCCAAAAGACCTGGTTTTTCGGTGCAAATGCTAACAATTCCTTCCACAGACAAAGAGGAAGAAAGCTTTGTAAGTTCGCTGTTTTTTGGGAAAGAAAACACGGCGACTGAAATTCCAATAGCAAACTATAAAATAGCAAACAACGCTTTATTTATCACAGAATATTCAGATGTAGTAGTTGCAGGAATTGAAAAAGAAATTCCACTAACTTCTTTTCCAACATTGACGCAAGCAAGCGAAATCCCAACACAATACATTCAACAAAAAACATTTCGTTTAGGAACCGATAAATACGGAAGAGACGTACTTAGTAGAATGCTTATCGGAATGCGGATTTCGTTTACCATAGGTTTTGTAGCCGTTTTTATTTCACTATTAATAGGAATCTCGTTAGGCGCATTGGCAGGATATTTTGAAGGACGAATTGACGCAATTATCATGTGGATTATAAACGTAACTTGGTCAATTCCGACATTATTACTCGTCATTGCCATTACGCTTGCGCTAGGAAAAGGTTTTTGGCAAGTCTTTATCGCTGTCGGATTAACGATGTGGGTTGAGGTCGCCAGAATTGTACGCGGACAAGTATTAAGCGTGAAGCGAATGCAATACGTAACCGCGGCGCGCGCTTTGGGTTATCACGATTTTAGAATCATCATCAAACATATATTGCCAAACATTATGGCGCCAGTAATTGTAATTTCGGCAGCGAATTTTGCAGCAGCAATTTTAATAGAAAGCGGTTTAAGTTTCTTAGGAATAGGAGCACAGCCGCCAATGCCAAGTTGGGGCGCAATGATAAAAGATCATTATAGTTATATCATTTTAGGAAAACCGTATTTAGCGATTATTCCAGGAATTGCAATTATGAGTTTAGTAATGGCGTTTATGTTGATTGGAAATGCGTTGCGTGATGCGCTAGATGTGAAAAATTAATTTGATGATTTGAAGATGTGTTGATTTGAAAATTGGTTTTGGAACACGAAACAACGAATACCGAATAAGTTGAAAGTGAAAAACTAAAAGTGAAAAGTTGAAATTGTAACTGCGAATAACATCGAGATGAACAAAACGACAAAACGACAAATCACAAATAACAAACAACGAATAAGTTGAAAGTGAAAAACTAAAAGTGAAAAGTTGAAATTGTAACTACGAATAACATCGAGATGAACAAATTAACAAAACCACGAACAAACAAATCAACAAAAATCGAATAACAAACACCGAATATCGAATAAGAAATACTGAATGATGAAGTTGTAACTGCGAATAACATTGAGATGAACAAAACGACAAATCAACTAATCAGTTGAAAGTGAAAAACTAAAAGTGAAAAGTTGAAATTGTAACTGTGAATAACATCGAGATGAACAAATCAACAATAAAGAAGCAAAGCGACTAAAAGTAATCCAACATTTATAATTTAAAATAACCATTTTGAAAAGAAACAAAATATATCCTCTATTAGTTCTGTTAATTGGCGCAGCTTTTATTGTCTACGAGAAATACGGAGAAAATCAAAAAGAAAACACATACAATCCGAATGTTGAAATTCACGGAACAAAAAGTCAAACGACTGATAGTGCCCCGAAAAAGCTAACAAATAATTATTACTTACCAAGTTCTACAACGGGACAAATTGTACATCATGAAGGATATTCGTTGTCTTATGATGAAGCTTTTGAGCAAGCAGAATGGGTTGCATATGAGTTGAAAAAGAATCAAATTGTATATACAGATTTCAAACGTCCGTATTTTGAACAAGATAATGCAGTAACAACCGAATCTGCGCATTGGCGAAACTATAAAAAATCTGGCTACGACCGTGGACATTTGTGTCCTGCAGCAGATCGGAAATATAGCAAATCAGCATTTACAGAAACATTTTTAACCAGTAATATTTCTCCGCAAGAACACGAATTTAATGCAGGCGTTTGGAATCGTTTGGAACAAAAAGTTCGCTATTGGGCAAAAAAATACAATGGAGTTTATGTTGTCACAGGTGGAATTTTAGAAAACAATTTACACACTATCGGAAGCGAAGATGTCGCTGTCCCAAATTATTTCTATAAAATACTCTTAGATAATTCTGGCGGACAAACTAAAATGATCGCTTTCTTAATGCCGCATAAAGAATCTAACAAACCTTTATATGAGTTTGTAGTTTCCGTAGACGAAATTGAAAAACGTACAGGAATCGACTTTTTTCCAGCATTAGACGATTCTAAAGAAAATAAATTAGAAGCTTCTACAACGTATAAACAATGGAGTTTTAGATAGTGTATTTTTATTTAATAAGTTACTCTAACACCAACTTAACCAATGAACAAGCAAAGAATATTTTCAGTTATATCAATATTTCTAATGGTATCATTTTTTTCATGTAAACTGATATCAGAAGAAGAAATTCTTGTAAAACCATTTGAAATTGGAATTTATTTTGACGATTCTGCAGGGAAGATGACTGTTTTAAATTCAGGAAAACACAATATTCCGCGTAGTGCTTCACTTTTTATCTATTCGCTTGAAGATGTATATGTTAAAGAAAACATTCAAGCACTAACCAAAGATAAAAAACAGATTGCTTGTAAAGTAAATTATCGGTACAATTTAAACTCAAAAGCAATAAGAAAATTACATGTAGAAGTTGGGCCTAATTTTAATGAAAGACTCGTTTTACCAAAAATACGTTCAGTAATTCGCAAGTTATGTTCTGCACATGATTTTGTAGATATAGAAGCATCTGAAATAGAAAAAGCAATAACATCTATGTTTAAAAACGATGTTGAATATTCAGAATTGATTAAAACTATATCCTTTAAATTAAAGATTAAGCTTTATAAAAATTAGTGCTAATAGTAGCCGCTCCTTCAGTAGTTAAAAACTATCTAGGTAACATTATAAAAACATCAAGACAAAGAAATATTTTATCTTGACAAAACTTGAAGCTATTTTGATTAGCAAAAAACTACATAGTTTCTTCCGAACCTTGTTGCGACTCCAAAATTATATCCTGAATAAACAACGGTAAATCTTTAATCTCGTAGGTTTGTGGAAAGAAATTATCATTCAAAATACTTGCAGGTGTATAATGTACATCGTTGATATTACACCATTCTCTATGCGTTTCTAACACTTTTGAAACTTCTGTGTTTTCAGAATGTCCAAAGTTTTTGTGCCATTTGTCAATATCTCTATTGGAAAACCATTCCTTTAAAGCGGTATACGATTTTTTTGGATCATCTAAATACAAATCAACCAATCTTGAAACAATCTGTGTACTTTTATTTTTGGCATCATCTGGCACATTAAAAATAAATTCTAGTCGAATATCATCTCCGTACGTATTCAATAATTTATCATACGATTCAAAAGCAGCCGTACAAAAACCACACAACGGATTTGTAACACCTTGAAGTTTTATGCTACCATTTGGGTTTCCAAATACGATACTCGATTGCTGAGGAATCACGTTCGTATTTAATACACTTTTCTCTTGCAACATCGTTTTAAACAATTCTGGATTCCGCTTGAATTTTAAGAAGTTTGTTTCAGTAGTCGCCAATTTTTCATGACTTTCCCAATATGATTTGCAATAGAGCCAAGCAATATAAACTAATAAGAAAAGTCCAACGGCTTTAGCAATATAAGATGAGCTTACAACCCAATTATACGAAAACGTACTTGCTAAAAGTGCTGTTTGCAATACTAAAATTCCTGCAATTAACAAACACAATGCGCACCATTGTTTTAAAACAACACCTTGACGATAAATTGCGTATAAAACAATCGGAATTCCTGCGAGCGATAAACCTAATAATGTACTTTGATGAAATCCGATAGAGGATAAAATCAAAAATAATCCAGCAAAAAACACAAAAGAAGCATCACTTAGTGAGATGATTCCAAATAGTTTATTTCCTTTTGTAGTAATGACATCGCCACACGTACTATTTTTTGAAATTGCGCCACAAACTTTAGCAACAGCTTTACTTTTTATGCCTAAATCTTCTCTGATAATTAAGACACTAATGTACAATCCTATCAGCGTTAATGCCGTATATAACAAATATGGCAAGCTAAAATTGAGAATAACATTTGTAGAAGCAACAGCAGCAACAATGAAGTACGGAAGTGCCGTTTCAATAGATTTGGTGTTGACTGTTTTTTCTAGCGCTTCCACAGCGATAATCGTTCCTGTCCATCGTTCTGTAAAAACTTCTTCGGTTATTTTTTCTTTCTTCTCGTCCGAATTCGTGATTTGTATCATACCGCGTTTTTTCTCGGTAAGTACAACTTCATCGCCTTCTCCAGAATTGATAAGTGCTAAAAATGCTGTTGGCATTTGTGACAAAGCTTCTTTTGGTACAGTTGCGGCTAGGTTTTCAATCTCAAAATAATCAAGTGTATCGGTAATCGATTTCAAACTTGGATATTCAGGATGTGATAACAATTGCAAGTTTAAACGCTCGCGATCAATATCTAAATAACTATTACTTGCTAATAAGGAAAGTATAATTTGTTCCATCTAATTCTTTTCAATTTGGTAGGGGAAATTAAAATTTTAGTATCGTATTGTTAAAGATAGAAAGTATTTTTAAAGTACACCATATGAAACGTTTTTTTTAAGGATTTAAGTGTTCAATTTATAAAATGAAGATTTTGTAATAAAAAAGCGAATCGAAGTTCGCTGTTTCTATATTATGCACAAGGAGAGTTAGTTGGCATCGCACAAAGTGGTGCTTCCCATTCGCCAAGACATCTAACACAGTCTCTCTCGTTTTGTGGATTAAAAGATCCACCAATAATTTGACTTTGCTCTTTTTTACTTAATACAGTTCCTAATTTTAAAATACTTTCTAACATAATTTATAATTTTTTGGTTAAACTAGTTAGAAAAGTACGAAAACTAATGTGTTTATATTTACGGCAAACCCTTACTTAACGTTTACGTAGTAGTTTTTAATTTATACTATAAGATAGGAATGAGTAAAAGAGAATTACCACTCATTAATCCGATTCGCGTCTAGCTTAATAAAAATAAAGAGCAAAATAGTAAATCCCCAAAGTCCTGAACCGCCATAACTAAAGAAAGGCAGCGGAATTCCAACCGTTGGAAATAATCCAATAACCATTCCAATATTAATGGCAAAGTGGAAAAATAGAATCGCGGCGACACTATATCCATACACGCGACTAAATTTAGATTTCTGCTGTTCGGCTCTGTGGAGAATTCGCAATAATAACGCAACAAATAGGAAAATAACTAACGAACTTCCTATAAATCCCCATTCTTCACCAACAGTTGTAAAGATGTAATCGGTATCTTGTTCAGGAACAAAATCGCCTTTAGTTCGTGTTCCTTTCTGCCAACCTTTTCCTTTTAAACCACCAGAACCTATCGCAATTTCAGATTGATTGGTATTGAAACCAAATGTTTTCCGAATCTTTTCCAGCTTTGCAGGATCTTTTTCCAATCCCAAAACTAGCGTAAAACGATCGCGGTGATGTTGCTGAAATACATTGTGAAATATATAATTTACCGCTAAAATGAATCCAATAGCTGCAACCAATGATGTTAGTGCTAGCGTCGTTTTTCGAAGTCGTTTTAGTTGTTTTTTAAAGAAGAAAAAAATACAAGCCAATCCTATAATCAAGGCTGCTATAATTGTAAAAACATACCCAATTTTAAGCGTAATAATAAAGAGCAATATGAGTAAAAAACCAATCCATAAGTAAATAGATGGCAAACCTTCCCGATACATCACAAAGAAGAACGCCAAATAAACCATCGCACTTCCTGGATCTGGTTGAAAAACAATTAGTATTGGAGGCGTTAAAATAATAGCAAAAGCAATCAGTTGATGCTTAAAATTATTAATGTTTGTCTGAATATCACTTAGAAATTTTGCCAACGCAAGTACAGTGGCAACTTTTGCAAATTCTGAAGGTTGAAGCGTAAAACTTCCAATTGGATACCAAGAAGTTGCACCATTTATATTTTTACCAAAAACCATCAATCCCATCAAACTTACGAGTCCGATGACATAAATAATACTCGAAAAACGTTCGTAAAATTTGGCTTCTACCGAAAGGATAAGAATAATAAGTAAGAGACTTGTACCAATAAAAAAGAGCTGTTTTCCGTACAGTTCGTTCATGTCAAGAAAACCTGTGGAAGCATCTGTAACAGAAGCGGAGTAAATATTAATCCAGCCAATTCCAACTAACAAAAAGTAGAGTAGGATAGAAAGCCAGTCAATTTTTTTGACAAATTTTACTTCTCTACTCATTAATTGTAAATGGTTTTCCGCTTAGTGGCTTTGCATATTCTTCTTCCAAACTCTTTTCTAAAACAAGTTTTTCCATATCCTTCAAGCTAACTTCGCCTTTAAGATATAATTCAATCATTAAACTAGAAATTTTCCCAGCCCAACGCGAACCATAATACCCATTTTCTACAAAAACGGCAATCGCAATTTTAGGATTGTCTTTTGGTGCAAATGCTATAAATATTGAATGATCGGTTAGTTGTGTTAGTACGCCATCAATCTTAACGAAGTTTTCGGAAGTTCCTGTTTTTCCACAAATTTCAATACCAGGAACATTTAACGCTCTAGCAGTTCCGCCTTTTTTCATGCTGAATACATCGTACATTCCTTGAATTACAGGCTCAAAATGTTCTGTATCAATTGTAGTATATTTTTTCTCTGTAAATTGTTTATTTTCAATTGGTTGATTATCAATTTGCTTGATAATATGTGGCGTATAATAATAACCTCTGTTGGCAATTGCAGCTGTCATATTTGCTAATTGAATCGGCGTTAATTCTACTTCACCTTGTCCAATTGCATTTGAAATCGTATTTAAAACGTGCCATTTATCATGCTTGAAAAAGCTATTTGTATAGTAATCTCCTGTTGGAATTCTCCCTGGGCGACCTGTAGAAAGATCGTTCCCAAAATAACCACCCAAACCAAAACTTTTCATGTGACTGCTCCAAACATTCATTCCTTCACGTGGCGAATCATATTTACTAATAATTTGACGATATGCATTTGCAAAATACGCATTACACGATTTGGCAACTCCATTAATAATATTTCGTCTTCCGCCGCCGCAATGGCAACCCATTTTTCTTTTCCCGTAGTAATAGGCGTTACGACATGTGTAAATAGTTTGAGGCGTAACCACACCTTCTTGCAAAGCAACCAACGCATTCAATGTTTTAAATGGCGAACCTGGCGCGTACGAAGCTAGTAAACCTCTATCGTAGAGTGGTTTATTGATAGAATCGTAATGTAATACACTATAGTTTTTAGAACGTTGTCGTCCGACTAATAAATTTGGATTGTAGCTTGGCGCAGAAATTAACGCTAAGATTTCGCCTGTGCTCGGCTCAATGGCAACAATTCCGCCACGTTTATTGATCATTAGCTTTTCGCCGTATTCTTGTAACCTACTATCAATCGTAATTTGAATATCTTTTCCGTTTACGGGAAGAGTATCTTTACGACCTTCCATATGCGGACCTAGTATTTTATTGTGAATGTCTTTTTGAAGATATTTTACGCCTCTTGTGCCACGCAATTCGTCTTCATACGATTTTTCAATGCCTGTTCTTCCAATGAGTTCACCTGATTGATATGCTGGATTTCTTCTTAAATCAGCATCATTTACTTCGCTAATAGAACCTAAAACATTTGCGCCAACAACAGTTTGATAATTACGAATAGAACGTTTTTGAATGTAGAAACCTTTATAGCGATGCATTTTTTCTTGAAGAAACGCATATTCTTTTTTTGACATTTGTGCTACAAACACTGATGGAATTCGCCAAGAATAGTCTTTTGCTTTTTGTAATTTTTTTTCAAATTCTTCAGCAGGAATACCTACTAATTTACAAAACTCAATTCTGTCAAAATCTCTTACATCATTTGGAATGACCATGACATCATACGCTGGCTGATTTGCCACAAGAAGCTTTCCGTTTCTATCATATACATAACCACGTTCAGGATATGCATGAATTGTTTTAATAGCACTATCATTTAAGTAGTTTGTGGCAGCTACATTTTCCTTAAACAATTGCAGATACGAGAGTCTTCCTGTATAGATAATTCCAACAGAGATGACAACAAGGTATAACAAAAGTTTCCTCATGATTTTTTTCGGCTAAATAAACTTATTGATAATGTGATGATTAGAATTGTAAAGATACTAAAGAATAACGTGTTTTCAAGGATGAGAACTATATTAGAAATGTTAAAAATTTCTAAAGAAAATAAAACGAAATGATGAATTACTGTTAAAATGACAATGTAAACCATTCGTTGTCCGAAAGCTGTATTTGCAAGTTTTATGGATTGATGTTCGTAACTAATTCCGAATGCAAAACGCAATACAAAAGGTCGTATGTAGGCAATTACCAAACAAGCAGCAGCATTTGCGCCACCTGAATCAGAAAACATATCTATGGTAAGTCCTAATAAAAAAGCCAAGACAAGAAACAAGCTTCTGTTTACGTTGAAAGGAAATAGAAATATAAAATAGATATATACCAACGGATTTATGTAGCCCAAGAAATCGATATGATTGCATATCAATACTTGCGCTAATACCGCGACGACAAATCGGAGACTATTCCAAAATACAACAGAACCCATTAATTTTCAGGAGCTAATAAGTTATCAATTTCTTCTCGGTGTAAATTTTCAATTACAAATACATGTTCCAAATTGGTCATGTCGTTGAATAATTGCACGTTTACGACGTATAAATTCTCGGTGGTGTTTAATGTAAAATCTTTTACGATTCCAATGGGAATTCCTTTTGGAAATAAGGTAGAATTTCCACCAGTAATAATTGTGTCATTTTCTTTAAATTGTGCTAATTTCTCTAAATCTTCTAATTGTACAATATTTGGATCTTTTCCATTCCACGATAAAGAACCGAAATGAGACGTATTTTTTAATTGTGCGTTAATTCTAGAAATAGAATTTAAAATACTAATAACTGTTGCATGACTTCCGCCAACACGATCTACAACGCCAATAATACCTTTAGAGTTAATTACGCCCATATCCGTAGCAATACTATCGGAAGTTCCTTTGTCAATCAAAAGGATATTATTTGGATTTGAATAGCTATTTCTTATGATTTTAGCAGCACGTAACATATAATCAGTAGGATAAGAAGTACTATCAATAAACCGAATTGTACTCAAACTATCTTCTTTACTGTATAAAATATTTTTCAACCGACGATTTTCCTCCACCAATATTTCATTTTCAGATTTTAAGGATAGATATGAAGAAAGATCATTTGCATTTTCATAAATACCACCTGAGAGCCAATTGGCAGAATTGATGAATTTACTTTTATGATAAGAATGTGATTGAATCGTAAAAACAAGCGATACAAACAGCAACAGCATGAAGAGAATAAAGTTTTTATTCTTTATCAGAAAATTAATAATCTGTTGCATGTACTTTTATGTTCTTATTTGATCAATACACTTTTGAATTTGCTTAAGTTTTTCAGGGTAATTCCTGTTCCACGTACAACGGCACGCAATGGATCTTCGGCAATATATACAGGTAAATCTGTTTTTTGAGACAGCCGTTTGTCCAATCCGCGTAACATAGATCCACCACCAGCAAGATAAATTCCTGTGTTGTAAATATCAGCTGCTAATTCTGGAGGCGTTTGTGACAACGTTTCCATTACCGCATCTTCAATACGTAAAATAGATTTGTCTAAGGCTTTGGCAACTTCTCTATAAGAGATCTGAACTTGCTTTGGTTTTCCTGTGAGTAAATCACGCCCTTGAACCGACATTTCTTCAGGCGGAACTTCTAAATCTTCCGTTGCTGCTCCAATTTGAATCTTAATTTTTTCCGCAGTACGTTCTCCAACATACAAGTTGTGTTGCGTACGCATGTAGTATACAATATCGTTGGTAAATACATCACCAGCTACTTTTACAGATTTGTCACAGACAATTCCACCTAAAGCAATCACGGCAATTTCTGTAGTTCCACCACCGATATCAACAATCATGTTTCCTTTTGGTTGCATAATATCGACACCAATACCAATAGCTGCTGCCATTGGCTCATGTATTAAATACACTTCTTTTCCGTTTACACGCTCTGCAGATTCTTTTACCGCTCGCATTTCTACTTCTGTAATTCCTGAAGGAATACAAATAACCATTCGAAGTGAAGGCGGAAACCATTTCTTTTTAAGCGCAGGAATATTTTTAATAAACATACTAATCATCTGCTCTGATGCATCAAAATCAGCAATAACTCCATCCTTTAACGGGCGAATTGTTTTGATATTCTCATGGGTTTTTCCTTGCATCAGCGCAGCTTCCTGTCCGACAGCAATTATTTTGTTAGATACTCTATCTCTGGCGACAATAGATGGACTGTCGACAACCACTTTATCATTGTGAATGATTAACGTGTTTGCAGTTCCTAAATCTATTGCTATTTCCTCCATTAAGAAATCAAAAAATCCCATGTGCTTTATCTGTTGTTTTATATGTTTTGTAATTCATTTTTAGTGACTTACAAAGGTATGAAAAAATTAATGTTTAAAATGTCTTGTACCTGTAAATACCATTGCAATATTAGCTGAATTGCAATAATCAATGCTCAATTGATCTTTTATTGATCCGCCAGGCTGAATTACCGCTTCAATTCCTGCATTTCCTGCAATTTCTACACAATCAGGAAACGGGAAAAAAGCATCACTCGCCATCACAGCTCCGTTTAAATCGAACTTGAAATTGGTTGCTTTTACTATAGATTGATTCAACGCGTCAACTCTACTTGTTTGTCCAGTTCCGCTCGCACATAATTGCTTGTTTTTTACCAAAACAATTGTGTTCGATTTTGTGTGTTTGCACAATTTAGAAGCGAATAATAAATCTTCTAACTGCGCATCTGTTGGTTTATTGTTGGTAGCATATGTTAAATCTTCTAAAACATCTGTTTTAGCATTTTTATCTTGTACCAAAACACCATTCAAACATGAACGTACTTGCATTTCTGGCAATGCTACTTCATTTTGAATTAAAATGATTCTGTTTTTCTTTCCTTTTAAAATTTTCAAAGCATCTTCATCATAGGATGGCGCAATAACAACTTCGCAGAATAGTTTGTGAATTTCTTCGGCAGTTGCTTTGTCAATTTTCTTATTTGCAATTAAAACGCCACCAAAAGCAGAAACTGGATCGCCCGCTAATGCATCTACATATGCTTGGTGAATGGTTGCGCGAGTTGCAAAACCACAAGCGTTGTTATGTTTTAAAACAGCAAATGTTGGATCGTCGTTTGTAAACTCGTTCATTAAGTTAACGGCTGCATCTACATCTAATAAGTTGTTATAGCTTAATTCTTTTCCGTGAAGCTTTTCAAACATCTCATCAAAGTTTCCAAAGAAGAATCCGCGTTGGTGTGGATTTTCTCCGTAACGCAATACTTTTCCGTTGTTTTCACTTATTTTCAACGCTGCTATTTCATGATTTTTATTAAAATAGTTAAAAATAGCTGTGTCGTAATGAGAAGAAACATTAAATGCTTTTGCAGCAAATGCTTTTCTATCTTCTATAGAAAAATTCCCTTCTTGCGTTTCTAACAAGTTTAAAAAAGTTCCGTAATCGTTTACAGAAGATACACAAAGTACATCTGCAAAGTTTTTCGCGGCAGCTCTAATTAAAGAAATTCCTCCGATATCAATTTTTTCAATAATGTCTTCTTCGCTTGCGCCAGATGCGACTGTTTTTTCAAACGGATATAAATCTACAATGACAATGTCAAGTTGTGGAATTTCATATTCCGCTAATTCGGCAACATCACTTTCGTTATTTTGACGATTTAGAATTCCTCCAAATACTTTAGGATGCAATGTTTTTACGCGTCCGCCCAAAATAGAAGGATACGACGTTACATCTTCTACGGGAACGACAGGAATACCAAGGTCTTTGATAAACTTTTCTGTACCGCCAGTAGAATACATAGTAATGTTTAAAGCATGCAGTTTTTCAACAATTGGGGCTAATCCGTCTTTGCTAAAAACCGAAATTAAAGCGGAGGTTGCTTGTTTTTGGGAATTCATTCGAGTTGCGTTGTTTAGTGTGTTGTTGTGAATTTGCAAAAGTAGTAATTAACACCTAAAAACAATCTTCATATGGGAAGAAAAAATAGAGAAATACAACTTATTTTGAGTTGCGTATCAGAAAATGAAATGTATATCCAAAAACTTGATCTATTTTTGATTATTATCTTCATGAAAATGAAAGTGTAATTTCAATATTTAACTTAATATTCCCACAACTTTTTAATAAAAATTTACTTCAAAAGTATCTCAATATTTTACACTGAGCTTGCCGAAGTGCACTACTAGAAGCTCAAAACTTACGAAAGCATCTCTGCAACTTTCGCATTGATAAATTCTAAAAATTCTTCGTCTTCTTTTGTAAATGGATCTGGCGTGTGCGAATCAATATCAATTTGACCAATGTTTTTTCCATTGACAAATAAAGGAATTACAATTTCCGCTTTTACATAAATGCTACACGCAATGTAATTGTCTTGCGCTTTTACATCTGGCACTAAAAAGTTTTCGTTAGAAACTGCTACTTGACCGCAAATTCCTTTTCCAAATGGAATGATCGTGTGATCTGTTGGTTCGCCTGCAAAAGCTCTTAATTTTAGTTCTGGTTTGTCTCCGTTTTTGAAGTAAAACCCAACCCAATCGTAATGCGAAATATTTTCTTGTAATACTTCACATACTTTGGTCATACGATCGGTTACGGAAAGTTCCGTGTTTGATATTATGGTAACAATTTCGGGTTTATATATTGCTAATTTCATGTGTTATCATCTTTAATGCTGACAAAAATAGTCGAAAAAATTCTAAAAATCTTTCACGGCAACATGAATAAAGTTGCATTCAAAACGAAACCTACAAAATTTATAGGATTTGTGAGATTTTCAATAGCTTTTACAGTAAGTTTGTAGAAGTCTGAACCATAATTACAATTTTGTTAGAGAGCATAAAACGATATAAATCGGCAGTAGGATTTATTATAAAATTCTTCATTACGTATGCAATACTTACGTATGCATATAGTTTGTATTTGTCAAATTTTGATGGCGAACCTGATGGAATTACGCGCATTGTTTCACATCAAACAGAACGTATTATCAATGCTTTTGGATATGAAACTTCGGTGGTACAACACGAAACGGAACCTACGATGAAGTTGTTGGTACATGACAAATATGTTGGTCGTATTGTAGAAGGTTGCAATTCTGTGAGTGTTTTAATTTTATTCATCACATTTGTAATTGCCTTTACAGGAAATCTGAAAAACACACTGCTTTTTGTCATTATCGGAAGCATTTTAGTGTATTTGGCAAATCTGGTGCGAATTGTGATTTTAGGTATTGGATTGTATCGTTTTCCTGAACAAGAATATGTATTGCATCAAATTGTATTTCCAACAATTATTTACGGAATGGTTTTTTTATTGTGGATGTTTTGGGTTCAGAAATTTTCAAAAAAGTAAATGAAACGAATATTAATAAATTTTAAAAATACATTTACCATAGGAAATGTTTAAAATTTTTAATGAGAGAACGAAGTGGTTACACACGTTCTAAATTTCTTAAAATCAAACAATTAATAAAATTTAAACGTGTGAAAAAAGTTTGGAAATATATCGTTATTGGTTTCCTTTTCGGATTGCTCGTGTTGATTAGAGCTTTTGAGAACGAACTTTTTTATGATCCTTTTCTAAGTTTTTTTAAACATGATGCTTATTTACAAGCAAACATTCCCGATTATAATGCTTGGCTCTTATTTTTGAATCACATTTTTAGATATGCGCTGAATATGATTATTTCTTTAGGAATTATTTATATCGCATTTGAAAATATGCATGTACTCAAGTTTTCTATAGGTTTGTATGTGGCTGCTTTCGCGATTTTGGTCGCGCTATATTTCTACTTCATTCAGCACAATTTATCGGAAGATTATTTGCTTACATTTTACGTTCGCCGCTTTTTAATTCAACCACTTTTCGTTTTAATTTTGTTGCCTGCTTTTTATTATCAGCGGAAAATTAAAAATGAAGAAGTCTAGACTCGTTTCGCTTTTGGACTCGGCTTCGCCTATAGTATCGCTTTGCTTTTAGACTCGCTGTCGCTCTTAGTATTTTAGTATGTGAATTATTTACACATTAGATAAACTTATAAACCTTTCAACTTTTAAACTAGAATTTTACTGTTGGTGTCACTTCACTTCGACTCAGCTCAGTGCAAGTACTTTTAGTAATTATCAAATCATCAAATTATCACATTTTCAAATTCAACTAACGTATTTGAATAGTTCTTTTTTCAGAAATTAAATCGCCACTTTCCGTAATTCCTTCAATGAATAGTGTAATGCTTTTTGTTTTAGTATTATACACTTTGAAGTTTACAGCTTTTGTTTTTGTCAACTTCAATTCTGGAATCCATGAAATAGCTCCGTATTTTTCAAATGTATTGTTGA
The DNA here is from genome assembly GCF_009901525.1 of Kordia antarctica. NCBI lineage: Bacteria > Pseudomonadati > Bacteroidota > Flavobacteriia > Flavobacteriales > Flavobacteriaceae > Kordia > Kordia antarctica. Next base: position 2,775,502 of record NZ_CP019288.1, on the reverse strand, counting down.
GGTACGAACTGTATTTTGGTGCGTAATATTCCTTTGCAGGTGTAAACGCAAATGGCGCAGTACTGCCTGTAAATATTTCGGCTGCTTCTCCTTTTTTAAATAATGGAGTTGTACGCGTGTAAATTTTAATAACTCCACCAAAACCAGCATTCATTCCTTCTCCCAATCCTGTTTTGTCAATAATAATTCGTTCTACATTTGCCGTAGACAAATTGTATAGAATGTTGAAACTACTGAGTCGGGCGTTATCAAAATAGATTACGGGAGAAGCTTTTGGTGTTCTTCTTGTAGTAATAGAAATTCTTCCTAAGTTTTCGGAAACATTATAACCGTTGTATTGGATAAAATCGGTAATGTTTATGTAACGCTGCGTTTCAATTTCTGTGATTTCTGTTACTTTTCCATTGATCAAAATTGGATCTCTTTTTTCTTTCTTTTTTTCCGCTTTAATGACCACAGCATCTAATTGTTCGGAATTGTCATAAAAGAAGTTTTCCGGAAGTTGAAAATCAGCAGAATTTGATTGAACCTTACTGTTTTCCTTTATAGTAGTTTCTGAAATCTTGTCTTCTTCATCAGAAACACTAAATCGCAAGTATACACTAGGTTTTTTAAAAAGTCCTTTTTCTGTCATGTATGAGAAACGAATTTCTTCGCCTTCTTCCAAAAATAAGTTAGTAATTGTAAATTTTTGATCTTTGTCAAGTTCAATAAATCGTGCTGAGTGATTTTTTGTTGCATATAAAAATAAACGATCAACTCCAGGTTTCGGACGATTTACAGTTCCACTAATCGCAATTCCGTTCTCAAAACGATTGAGTCCATTGGGTTTGTCTCCAAAAATAGTATCCCAATTGTAACGACTCCAACCTTGTGTCAATAATAAAATATCAAGTTCGTATTTTTTCTTTCTATTCATATCACGGAAATAGTATTGCGGATTTTCCACAGCACTTTTTATGTGCGATTTTAAATAGAAATTAGACACAATAGTATGATCTGGATCGTAACTTTTTGTCATTTCTGGCAATACAGAAATACTAATATTTGCGTTGTCTTTTAGTTGTGATTCGCTGATGGAAAATAGAATAGAATCATTCAACATATTCAATTTAGAAACGTGGATTTTAGCTTTCTTTGTGAAGAAATCATTGAAGAATAAACGTTCTAAAATTGGAGTGTTCTTATCATCAAAAACGGTAATCGTATTGATGCCTTTAAAGAGTTCTTTTTTAGGAATACTGATTATTTTTTCAGTAGCATTTTCAAACGCGAAAGCAATCGTTTTTAAGTTTCCGTTTTGATGAATTAATACTTTGTATTCCTTTGAAGGATTTGATTTTAATGTTTCCGCATTCGTGTTAAAGTTGATAATCACTTTATCAGGAAACGGATTGCTTACAATCATAGCAACACCTCTGTTTTTAGCTTTCGGTACCGCTTGATTGAGTACGTTTCCATTTTCTAGTTTGATCTCCGCAGTATAGTTTTGATCGGCTTTTGGTTGAAATAAGAATTTTCCTAAACCAAACGTATTTCCTTCAAATGAAGCAACTTCCTTTTTGTTGGAATCATATACAATTCCGGAAGCTTTCACGCCTTTTCCGCTTTCATTAATGAGTTTAAAACCAATCGTGTTTTTAGTATTTGCTACCATGTGTCCGCCTTCTGGCAGAAATTGAAAGTCATAATTTGCTTCTGTTTCAGTAGTATTTTTTTTAGCAACTTCCTCAGATATAATTTCAATTTTTTGAACAAAGGCATTGCTTTCTTTGAAATTCTTCATCCAATTGGTTTCCGCTTTAATATAATACGTTCCTCCTGAAAACGTAGAATCTACGGCAATGTTTCCTTGAATAACACCATTTTCTGCTTTAAATAATGATTTTTTGAGTTGATTTCCTGCTTCGTCATAAATGCCAACATTAATATTTGTTGTCGCTTTTGAGGTCAGTTGATTTTTTTGGTCATATGTATATCCTTTAAACCAAATTTCTTCTCCTTTAAAATAGGTTGTTTTGTTTAAGTGTACATATAAAGCTTCTCTTGGAAGTGTAAAATAGGCAGCGTATTCATCTTCAACATTTTTTTCTTGTTGACAAAAGGCGCTGACTGAGCTTAGTAGAAAGATAAAAAGGAATAGGTACTTGGTTTTCATTTTGAATCGGTTGGTTTTAATGCGTAAAAATACAGAATTGTAAGTAGTTACTTTCTTAAAAATATCTTAATGTTTTTGGAAAAAAGATTGCTTCGCTGTTGGATTGTTAGTATCGCTTTGCTCTTAGATTCACTTTGCTTTTGGAATGTTAGATAATACGTCAAGCTGAACTTGATTCAGCTTCCCATAAAATGGCTAAGACAACAATTTTACGTAATTTTTTTTAGAAAAGTATGGTATGTCAAGTCGAAGTATGTTATTCTAAAACTCCCGTAAAATCTTTACTTTCTGAGTATACTTTTATGCCAAATAAATACCAATGCAGTACGCCACTCATATCGTAGCTAAACGTTCCGTTTTCCTGTTTGTTGATAGCAGCATTCATATATTGCCAATCGTAGCCACTTGTAAATCCTGACATATTGCTTCTGCTGCTACTTGGAACCAACTCGTCTTTGTCGTTTTTCTTAAATGACACATCAAAATGCAACGCAAACGGAATTGTTTCTTCTATTTTTACAGAACGTGATGCAACATTGTTTCCTTTAATGTCTTTGCCACTGTGATATACACGTGTATTGCTAAAGTCTCTTTCTTTTGCGCCTAACATAGTTATAACTCCCAAAACAAATACGACAATGATTGCATTGCCGTATTTGTTATTGAATAGTTGTTTACCTTTTGTAAAAAGTGTTAATGCCAATCCGAAAAATAGGATGACAAAAGCAGTGTTTAGGAGTGCCCAAATGAGATACATAGTTGGTTATTTTTTTCTTTTCTTTTTCTTCTTTTTTGAAACTTCTTCTGCCATGAGTAATGCGTTATAGGCGTTTACTATTTTGCCTGATTTTGAGAGTGAGCTGAAAGGGACTTTTTTAGGATCTCTTTTTTCTCCATTTGGATATGGTTTTAATACCATCATATCATATGAAACACCCGATTCCATAATGATTTTCTTTACCTCTACTGCTGTAAGATTAGGATAGTAAGAAAACAGCAAACTAGCAATGCCACTAACTACAGCTGATGACAAAGAAGTACCTGTATCTGAAATCTTTTTCCATCTATTTATACAAGTAATTTTTGTTCCTGGAGCGAATATATCAACTTCTTTTTTTCCATAATTGGAACTACTGTAAACAAACATAGAATCTACTCTGTAAGATGTATTTCCTACTTTTAGGAAGTTATTTATGAATTCTTTCCCGCCAATAGCATCATTTGGAAAATTATTTACTTTATCAAGATTAGAACCATCATTTCCTGATGATGTTACTACTAAAACATCGTGTTTTTCTGCATATTTTAATGCTTCATAAACCCATTCTGGATATAATGAGAAATTTTTCCCAATACTCATGTTTATCACTTTTGCTCCATTATCTACAGCATACCGTATTGCTAAAGCTATATCTTTATCATGTTCACTTGCAGATACTGAAATACTTAAAGGCATGATTTTCACCTTGTCATTTATTCCTTCTGCTAATGTGTCATTCCTAGTAGCTGCTATTACAGAAGAAACTTTCGTGGAATGACTTATTCCAGTTGTCCCTTGAATATTATTATTGCCGTATGGAAAATCATAAAGATCATTGGGATCATCATTTATTAGATACCGTTCTTTAAAATGAAAATTCAATTTGTAGTTTATAATTTCTTGCTGAAATTTTATCTTATTGTCAATCCAACTTTCTGTTACACCATATTTTTTAAAATCATTAAATCGCTGTATTGCTTTCTTGTGATCGCTATTTGAAATTATGTTTTTTAAAGAATCCAGTTGTAGTTGACTTGTATTAAGAATGTCACTAATATATTGATTAGTTATTTTTTTTGCATTAAGATAGCGTTGTTTAACCATCTCATATCTTTTAACATTTGCTCTTGTTGACTCTAATTTAAAATGATAAGCTTCAAATGCTTTTTGGTATTTTTTGAAACTCTCTCTTTGAGATTTCTCAATATCACTTAAATGAATAACATCCCTGTAAATTGAATCAAAATTATTAATAATTCTAACATATTCATAAAACCCGTAAGGAATATTATCTTTTTCTGTACTTCCTACATAATTCCATCCATGAATGTCATCCACGTAACCATTGTTATCGTCATCAATACCGTTATTTGGTATTTCATCTTCATTAATCCATATTCGATTTTTTAGATCTTCGTGTGATATATCTAATTCAGTATCAATGACGGCAACAATTGTTGCTACTCCTTTTTTTCTTTTAATGAGGTCGTATGCTATGTCTAAGCTTATTCCTGGTACACTATCTTTTAAGATATCTTTAAAATGCCAAAACTCTTCATAGATATAAGCTCTTTTTGACTCAAATAGTGTATTCTTTATTATATTGCTTTTTGTCTTACACGAGACAAAAAGCAACAAGAGTAAAGAGAACATTTTTAAACATAGTTTGCACATAATTCAATTTATTATTATTCACAACTAGGATTACAAACTGATATACTTTTGCAACCATCAATTTCTCTAGTATCTGTATTAGTTTGTGTGACTTCTGGATCACAATCATCACCACCACAACTCTTATTGTTTGACTCTTGACCTCCGATCAATTTATAAACGGCATTGAAATTTACTATTTTAATTTTTCCTAAGTTAAGCTTTTTACGTTTTTTCATTTCTATTTTGATTTTAAAATTTGTTAAATATATAACCATACAAACAATTAAAAAAGAAATGTATTTCTGTTTTCGGCGAAAGTAGAAACATAAAAAACACTAATCAACTAGTAAACAGCTATTTAATATTTTGTAAAAAATATGATACATTTAACCCTGTTTTCTTACTAAAAGCTCTAGTAAAAGATTCTGTACTCGAAAAACCAGCTTCTAAAGCTATTGCACTTATAGTGTAATTTCTCAAAATTGGATTACTATATAAGTTTTCTACAATATATTCGTAAGCCTTCGGTAAACTGCATATTGCAGAGAATCTTTGAGTGGATTATTTTAGTCAGATGAAAAACTCCAAGAAACAAGAGCGTATGTTTGCCTTGATAGAAATGATGTACTTAGAAGATATCGATCAGAAATATTTTTGTGAGCGTGAAGATATCAAGCTGGCTACTTTAAAATATTGGCTGAAACACTATCATCTTGAAAAGAAATTAGATCAAGCGGAAATTCATCCTAGAGAAGAACCATCTTGGAGTAAATTTATTCCTATTGAAGTTGATATGCCCATGACTACTTCTGATTCATCAATTAAAATTGAATATCCAAACGGTGTTCGTCTACATTTAGATACCTGTTTATTAAATCAAAAGACTCTTTGCTCATTAACTCAACTTATATCATGTTTGGACTAGGAATTTCACACCGTTATCATTTATATAGTCACCCCACCGATATGCGTAAGAGTTTTGATGGTCTAGCAGGTATTATCCAAAAAGAACTCAACGGCTCTGCTCTGGATGGAACTGCATATATATTTATCAACAAATCACGTGATAAAGTAAAAATATTACATTGGGAAGATGGTGGTTTTGTGTTGTATTATAAACGCTTGGAATCTGGTCGCTTTGAGTTGCCTGTATATGATGCTTCTGTGATGGGTATTACTCTTAGTTATTCGCAATTGGTGTTACTTATCGATGGTATTTCAATCTCTCATATTCGTAGAAAAAAGCGATATCAAATACCTGCATAAATTGTTGTAAAACATTGTTTTTTCTAAGGAGTATTTGTATTTTTAACATGTGAAAACATCCTTATCTACAGTGGTTATCGATCAAGATTATGTTCAGATTCCTAAATCAGAATATGAACAGTTACTCTCTAACTATCAAAATTTAGAATTACAGTTATCTGAGTTAAAACGCCTTATTTTTGGTAGTAAAAGCGAACGATTTGTTCCTAACACAGATGCACTTCAATTAGGACTATTTACAGAAGAAACTTCTGAGCAGACAGCGGTAGTACAACAGCAGATTAGTTACAATCGGTCAAAAACAAAAAAGCATCCTATTCGTTTACCATTAGCTTCGCATTTACCAAGAGTTGAAGAAATAGTAGAACCTGTGCATATTGCTCAAGGTAGTATTAAAATAGGTGAAGAAATTACAGAAGTATTGGAGTATACGCCTTCTAGGGTCTATGTTCGTAAAATTATTCGTCCAAAATATGCATTACCAAATGATGCAGGAATCGTTATTGCTTCACTTCCTAGCATGATCTTGCCAAAATCCAATGTTGGAGCTGGATTATTAGCCCATATTTGTGTCAGCAAGTTCGTGGATCATCTTCCTTTTTATCGTCAGATACAAATTTTAAAAAGAGAAGACGTTGTTGTAGCAATGTCATCAATGACAGGTTGGTTTTCTAAAGGAGTAACACAATTGGAGGTATTATATGAAGTCCTACAAAAAGTAGTATTACAAAGTCAGTACCTCCAAGGGGACGAGTCGCCGATCAAAGTTCAAGACAATCATAAAAACGGAAGCTTGCATACAGGATATCATTGGGTATTCCATGCACCAGTGGAACGATTAGTATTATTTAAGTACGATCCTAGCAGGTCAGCAAAAGTTCCAAAAGATTTTTTACAACAGTTTAGCGGAACATTGCAAACTGATGGATATAGAGCATACCAAAATCTAAGTACCAAACATCCGATAAAGCTCTTGGCTTGCATGGCACATGCCAGGCGCTATTTTGAAAAAGCACTTGATAATGATAACGCAAGAGCCAGCCATGCTATGGGGCAAATCCAAAAACTATATGCCATAGAGCGAAAAATAAAAGAGCGTACTACAAATACACAGACCATAAAACGCTATAGAGAGTTATGTGCGAAGCCTATTTTAGAAAAGCTTCATACTTGGATGCAACAAGAGTACAGTAAAGTATTGCCTAAAAGCGCTATTGGAAAGGCTTTTGCGTATAGTTTAAACTTGTGGGATAAGCTAAGCGCTTACACACAAGATGGAAAGTATCTGATTGATAACAACCTAATAGAAAATGCAATTAGACCACTGGCACTCGGGCGCAAAAATTATCTCTTCGCGGGATCTCACAAGGCTGCACAACATGCAGCTATCATGTATTCTTTCTTTGCTACTTGTAAAATCAATGATGTAAATCCGTATCTGTGGCTACATGATGTCTTTAAAAGATTACCTGAGCATAAAGCCAATAAATTAGAAGAATTACTACCACAAAATTGGAAAAATCCAGCAGTAGTTTAAATTGTTAAAGAAATACCATTTTCTTAGCAGAATCTCTCCAATACTAAGAATAGCTTAAAATCAGACACCTATCTAAGAACTAGAAATACTAAGCTTGCTAACTATCAGTGTAATACGGTTTTTCATAACTCCTTTTATGTAAAATACAGTCTTACAAAATCATCCTGAAATATGCAATACGGGTTTTACCGAGTGCTTACATATATTCTATTCTCAAATTATTGACATAATTTTTAAAGGTTTGAGATTTATAATCATTTATTACTATTGATAAATATTTACTATTTGTATCTAAGTCTTTAGCAAATGAATTTAATGTAAGTTTAGGAGTTAAAAAAAAATTATTCTTTTCAAACTCGTCTAGACTTTTTAGTATTTGATTTAGGGTGTCTTTATCAATAAATGATTTACGTTTTTTTTCTTTTAAAATCATTGTTGTCCGATAAAAATTAAAACCACTTGATTTTAATTTTTATTCATTTGATTTTCAGTGTTTTAATTTTCAGTTTTCATGTTTTTCTAAAAACAGGCTACCAATTAAATGTTAGCTGTTCACTTTCAGCCTTATCAATTATCCAGTCTTTTTCAGGGTTTTCTAAAAATTTCATCAGATTAATATAATTGAAAAGGTGAATTTTACAGAAACTAACTAAATTAGAAAAAGCCCAACTTCTTTTTAGCCTCTTTTTTATGACTGCAAATAACAAATTGACTATTAAAACGCAATATATCTGTATTTTAATAGCATTTTCATTATCTCCTAAAAAATATTTCAAAGGAAAATTTTGTTTTAATTGTTTAAATAATAACTCAATTTGCCATCTAATTTTATACAAAGCAGCAATTAAATCGGCTCTTAAATCAAATAAATTAGTTAAAAACTCAAATTCTCTTTTATTTACTCGATCATAAAAAGTTACTTTTCTTAATTTCAATGGGGTTTTTTCTTTGCCTTTTTTTACTTCTACTTCAATTATTTGATCTTCTAAAACTCCATTATGAATATAATCTGCAACATCTAAATCTTCAATTTTTCTATAAGAAGCATTGTCTTTTATTCGAGTTACAAATCCTGTTTCATATGCTGTAAAATGCTCAAAAGCCCTGTAATCATTAAAGCCTTTGTCAAAAACATAAATTGTGTTTTTATCACAATTTAATTTTTCTAAAAATTTATGGTCGTGTGTTTTTGCTTCGCTAAACCAAACCAAACTCGGTACAATTTCATCTGCATTCACTACTGTATGAACTTTGATTCCACCTTTTCTTTTACCACTTTTTGAATGTCTGCCAACACACTCCATTATATTTTTAAACAGACTTATTGTTGAACTATCAAAGATTTTAACTTGCTTTTTTATAACATCTTTAATTCGGCTGTCCGATAAAAAACCACCATATTGTTTTAATAATTGATGGTAAATATTTTCAAAAACTAAAACGTCTCTTTTTTTATTTGCATCTGATAATGTACTTCTTTTAGGTATATGATTCAATTGAAAACTACTCGTTTTCCCAGATAAACCAAGCATTGCTCCAGATATCTCACGTAAAGATGTGCATTTGGAAAAGGAACAAAAAAGCATACTTATCAGATGATCCTTTGTAGTAAACCGCTTCGTATAACGGTCTGAATTACACTTTTTAACTTCCTTTTTTATCATTGAATCATCAATTAAAGAAATCAGCTGTCCGAAAACAGACTTACTAGAAAAATAAGTACTTTTGCCCATCGTATTTTGTGTTTCGCAATACAAATTTACGATTCATTTAAAGAAGCCAACTTGTTGGCTTCTTTTTTATCGGACAACAATGTTTTAAAATATTAGTTTCTTTTATGTTGGACTTAACCTCAAGCGATGTAACTAGTTTGCGTAATTTTAGCTCATTTCTTTTTTTTCTTCTATATACTAAAATTAATATGATTAAAACAAAGATAAGAGCTATTAAGAGAATAAAAATTTTGTACTTAAAACTTGTGTTTTCTGTACTTAATTTAAAAATTAGTAATTCTTTATCTGCTATTAATCTAGGCGTATCATATTCGTTGTAAAAAGTTTGTGAAACATTACGATACTCTTTATTTATTACAGTATCTACAATAAGTAATCTATCTGTGTAATAAAGCTGATTTTTAAAATCATCTTTACTTTTATAATAATTTATTAATCCTTCATACGCCTTTCTTGGAGTAGGTATAATATACTTTTTCACTTTAAATATACTGTCTACTTTCTTGTAATATTTGATTTTATCAATTTCAACACTTGAGATTGAACCTAAGTAATAATAAGATATAGCTAAATTAGAATAATCTTTGCTTTTCTTTAAAAATGACAGAGATTTTAATAGACTATCTCTAGCAGATTTATAATCTTTTTTTACATAATGTAATGCTCCTTGAGCATAAGTAAAGTATAAATGACTATGGTCATTAAATTTTAGTGCTTGTTGATATGCTTTTTTATTAATTGTATATGCAGAGTCCAACATTCGGTTAGATGTATATGCTATGCTTAATCCATATAGAATATTTAAATAAGATTTGCCATAGGTGGCTTTCTTATTCTCATAAATTAAATTTTCTTTAAAAATTTCGATAGCTTCTGTATGAGATCTTACCTTTAGTTTTAACAAAGCAATGTTATACCTTAAGCTATAATACATTTCGTTGTTTTGTTTTTCATAGTACTCACTAGCTTGTATGTAGCTATCTAGCGAATTACTGTATTTACCTAAATCAAATAAAACTAATCCTTTATAAAATTGACCTCTAGCAATTAAATCTTCTAGTTTATATTTAGTCGCATAGAAAATACAGCTATCTGTATATTTTAAAGCTATTTCTGGTGTGTCATAAGAAACTCTACATAAGCGAATATAACTATTGGCAACAGCTCTTATGTTTTGCTCTTTTCTAGCTTTTTTTAATGTAAAAAAAGCTACTTGCTTTCCTGTTTCAGTCTGTCCATAATTTTTATAATGGTAGAAAATTTTCTTTAAATCGTCGAAGCTTTTATTACTTAAAGTGTCTTTTACATTATCCTGTGCTGATAAAAATAAAGGAAACAATAAAAGTATTGTTAATAAAGAATAAATTTTACATAACATATTCATTTTCAAACTTTTTAGTTTATTCATTTTTCTTAATCAATTATTCTCTTTTCGCTGAAAGTAGATTCTATTTTCAGTGAAAAGAGAAATAATCTTCTTGATTTACAGTGTTTTGAAACCTACATTTACACCATCAAAAAAATCTGATAGCTAAAATAGTAGTTTTAATTTTAACAAGCGAAATCTTAAAATAAAAATTGCTGCTAACTACAAAACTCAGATTTGTAAATTAAAGTATAATTCTTAATAAAAAACAAGATGGCATTAGAAAATTTAATTAGTATTGAATTCACAACCGAAGAACTCACAGCCCTAGACACACACTTAGATGGCATACAACAAGTACTTGCAGGAAAAATGGTAAACATTACACCCGAGCAACGCCAACAATACGGAAGTATAGGCAACCAAAACAAACTCATTGTAGACAAAGCAAAAAACTACATGGAGCAACATCCAAATTGGGTTCCTAACTTTATAGACAAAACCGAGTTTGACAAAGACTACAACGCACGCCAACAAATGGAAGAACGTACTCAACGTTTACAAAACCTAACACAGCAGTTGTTAGATACCAAAACCTTACTAGACCACGACAATTACACCAATACACTCAGCTTTTACAGAATGATACGCTACCTAGCTGGCGAAAACGAACCAGGTTCTAAAACGGTGTACGAAGATATGAAAGTACTTTTTGCTAGAAGTGGCAGACCTACGAGTACTGACCAGCAAACAGACGCATGATACACAAGGAACAGCGTAAAGAACTCAAAAAGATTTTAGGTTATCATTACACAGCAGATGTGTTAAAAATTTTAAAGGAAAAAAAGGTAACCAACCGAAAAGGGACAGCGTATGGTACATCCATGATTCGGAATGTGTTTAATGGGCTCAATGAAAATAAAGAGATTGAAAATGCAATTATGGAACTTTGCATCCAAACCCAAGAAGAAACTAAAAAAACGGTTGAAAAAAGAAATCGAATATTGGGTATATAAGAATTCATTACAGATTAAAATATGTTGTGTACTATCTTTTCAAGGTTGTTTTACTGTCTTTATGGATTTGAAAATAGAATTAATGCGGTTGTTTGCTGAATATTTGGGGTTATTTATTGACTTAATGCGGTTGTTTTGGGGGGTATACCCCCTAACAGAATCCCAAAAAGGTGGTTCGTTTAGGGGTAACAGCCCTTACAGAACCCCAAAAAGATGGTTTGCTTAGGGGTCGTAGCCCTCACAGAACCGCAAAAAGATAGTTCGGAATCCGAAAAAGAGGTTTTTTAGTTGTGGGTTGAAAATCAAAAAACGTCACTTCCAGTTATTTTCGGCACATTGAGCGGAGTCGAAATGAAAGAAAATTGTACTTCGATATACTCAGCAGAACTATTGAGAAGTACTCTAAAAACAAAAAAAAACTCCCGTAAAACGAGAGTCTTAACATAAACAAATAAACATTTGCCTACGATCTGCAAAATCAAAGATACGTATTTTTTTAATACACATCGCGGCAAATGTTTAGTCATACAGGGCAGAATCATACTTTTAAATTTAATATTCTGAGTAAATAGTCTTCATTCCATCCAGCTTCAAGTCTTTTGCTTTTCATAGATAGCTTTTTAGAGGTTTCATTTTTCAATAGATTTAAAGCAATTTTAAGCAGAATAGAATAATTTTGAGCAGCATTTCCTGCTCTTTTTCTAGAAGCATCTTCAGAGAAAGCTACATCTAAAGTCCAATGTAATTTATTTTCTACCGCCCAATGCGAGCGTATTTTAGATTGAAATTCACTAGCATCATTTCGTAAACTTGAAATATAATATCGTGTCGCTTTTTCTGTCGCTTTATCACTATTTTTAAATTCACGAATGCTATCTATTTTTATAATACTTTGTAAATTTTTCCATTGATTGTCCTGTTCAATAAACTTAAAATCAGTAATTACGCTACATGTTCTAGTTTCAATACGCCCATGATCTAAATCATGTTTAGTGTATGTTTCTAGTTGTTTGGAAAACCGAAACTCATCTTCAATATGTTCTAATAACTGCGGTTGATTTGCTTTAACTGCTAAAATATAATCAGCATCTAGTTCAATTATTTTTTTTGCAATTTCTTTTTGAGTTCCCATAGCATCTATTGTAATAGTATTTCCTGCAATACTAAGGATGTTCAGTAATTCTGGTATCGCAGTAATTTCGTTTGACTTTTCAGCTGTTTTAACTTGACCTAGAACAAGATTGTTTTCGCAAGCCCAAGCACTAACCATGTGAATTGGCGATTTTTTACCATGAGACTTTGCGCCACGTATCGTTTTACCATCAATCGCAATTATTTGACCTTTACTTAAATTTGCAATTGAATTGACCCAATCAATAAAACAAGATTCAAATTGTTCACTATCAATAGCTGAAAAGACTCTATTGATAGTTACTTTCGAAGGAATACCGTTAGGTAATTCTAAGAATTTCTTTAAAAAAGGTTCTTTTGATTTGGCAAACCCAGCCATTTGTTCCCAAGTTTCTGCCCCAGAAATCACTGCAATTATACCAATAAGAAGGATATCTACTAAATTATGAAGCTTGTTTATATGGCTTCTGTGGTCTTGTATTTGCCCAAAAATGTCTTTTAAGTTATCAGATGGTTTCATTGAGTTAAGTAATTGATTATCAGTATAATATACGAATAATTGATAACTTAAACAATTAATAATCAGGCAAATAAATGATTATATTGTCTTAAAAAGTATGATTCTGCCCTGTTTAGTCATAAGGAAATCCTTCCTGTGAAAGTGAACATGTGAAACGCTAGATTGAAATTTTACATTTAAAATTTAGCATTTAAACTTTCCAAAACGTCGTGGAAACCGAAAAACGTATGAGTAGGTGTATTTAATAAACTAATAAAATTATGAGTAACGGAATTAAAAGAATTGGAAAAGGATTGTTCGCAATCTTTATGATTAAACTAAGTTTAGTAGTTGGAGTGCTAGCATTTCAAGCTTGTCAAACGGAAAGTACCTTTGATAATGAAGTCCAAGAAGAAGCAAAAACAAACTTCTTAGCGGCATTGCAAGAAACTAATCAGCGATTGCAAGAAATTGTAATTTCTCCATCAGCAACCAAAGGAGATATAAAAGGAAGTGATTTGATGAAAGAAAACACAACTGAAATTACTACCTTTAAAATGTGTTTATTATTAAACCAAGATGATACTGCGGATCCATCTAATACAGGTGTTATTGACCCAACAAGTGTAGATACTTTCGGAGAAATAGTTACTATTGGGAATCAAACTGGTACTAGACCAGTAATTTTAGATGATGCAAATAGCGATATTATTGCTAATGATCCTGTGGCATTTGGATATTCAATGTGTTTTGATATTCCAGTAGAACCGACTGTTGAAGCTATGGAATTGTCTATAGCTGATGCTAAAAATTATTTAATAACTAAAGGGTTAACCGAATCTGATATTCAAAATCTTTTTACTGCTGATAATGAAGGTGGCGCAATAGAAGAATATAATTTAGTACCTACAGTTATGATGTTAATTGCTGAGGAACAGAATGAAAATTCAACAGCTTCTGTAAATTTTATGTCCTTGTTTGGACAAAATGCTCATGCCTCCAGACTTGGTCAATGTGCTGGAGATGCATTGGGTATATCTGCAATAGCAGAAGTGGTGCGTCTTGGAGTAAATAGTTCAGCAGGTAAAAAATTATTAAAAAAAGCAATCAGAAAAGTCGCTAGTAGAACTCTTGGCTGGGTTGGAGTAGCAATTTTTGTATATGAATTTGGCGACTGTATGGATTGGTGGTAAAAAATTAAAACTATAAATTATGTGGAATACAATAACAATTATAATATGCGCGTTAGCGTTGGTTTTCAACTCTTATGGTTGGATAAATTACTCGAAAACAACTAGTAAAGAAAAAAGAAAAGCAGAAGGATGGAATAGTTTTTACTTAATAGCTACCTTTTTGATAATTGTTGTGCTTATCACTAGGGTTGAAAAGATATTATAAGAACCTACTAAACCAATAATAAGTCTTGAAAAAACATACTCTTATACTATTTCAGATATTAATTGTAACGATTATTGTTACTATTACTTATTGGCTTACTCAAGAATATATTGTATTTAATAGTAGTTTTCTTGAGATTAAAATTTTGAGCCCACTATTTTATCTATTGCCAGTAATACTAAGTTTTTTAATGAGTTTATGGTTAGTTATTAAATTTGATACTATTCCTAAATTTATTCTAAGGCTTAGTATTACGCTTGTGAATATATATTTATTCTTATCCGTTTTCATGGGAACTTCAAAGTATTGTGAAGACGAAAAAAACATGGAATTGGTATATCTAGTATTTTTATGGTCTATTTTTTTAATTTCGGTTTTTATGTTGATAAAATATATTCTACCGAAGTTAAAATTTAAAGATGTTTTAATTATTGGAGTTTCAACAGTATTAGCATTTATAGATTTTTATTTCTTTTTTATAACTCTTGACCTTTTATATTATGTAGGTTGGTTCAAGCTTGTCAACAACATTTAAAAACTAATTCAAAACAATGACATTCCTACATCTAACCACAGGACAAAATATTCTAAAATGGATTGGCATATTTACACTAATGTATCTTTTTAGAAAACTAATGAATTTCTTAGACAAAAAGTACCATTGGAACATGTATGACGTAACATGGAAAAGCATTTTTTCCCATAAAAAGAAACACTAAACAGTTTCACTTTTTTTTCATAATTACCTTAAAAAGCCATGCTTTGATTAGCATAGTCAGCTATACGCATGGCTTTTTTTAACTGAGTTTAGTATTAAAATATATGAATTATGCGTATTGAAATTATATCAAACAACATATTGCTATTATCAGTATTCATCTTTATTGTGATTATAATCGCTGTGATAATATATCTATATGCTTTTACTTCAATGAAGAGGAATTCAAAAAGTGAAAAAGAAAATGAAGTTGATGATGAAATTGAGAAGGAATTGGAGGAAAACACTTAGTGTTTTTGGTTGTGAGTTGTGAGTTATTGGTTGTCGGTAAACTTCTCAAATCAAAAATCAACATTCGTTAATCGTTAATCTTATTGGGAGTTAGTCGTGAAGCAGAATTTAAAACTTCTTAAATCAACATTCGTTAATCGATATTCGATATTGGATTTTGGGTGTTAGTCATGAAGCAGAATTCAAAAAACTTCTCAAATCAAAAATCAACATTCGTTAATCGTTAATCTTATTGGGAGTTAGTCGTGAAGCAGAATTCAAAAACTTCTTACATCAACATTCGCTAATCGATATTCGATATTCTTTTGTTGGGAGTAAAGATTCCCATTGGTTACTGAGTATAACGAAGTACGCGGGAATGATAAAAAAACATGATATGAAATCATTAAAAAATATACGTATTCAATATTGTACATTCATACTATTTGCATGTTTTATGTGTAATACAACTGTACATGCTAATGAACAGAAAGAGCAAAATTTTGAACAAACCGTTGATAGTTTCGCTTACCAAACACAAGACAAACAACTAGAACAGCTTTTGCAAACACAACAAGCACTTGAAACTAGATATTATTTATCAATAGGAATTGTATTGTTATTAGTACTCATTTTCGGGTTGTTATGCGCTCGAAAAACGAAAGGATACAATCATCTTAAAAAAATTATTGAATTGCTTGAAAAAAATAACCAAGATAAAAGTAATGATGATAAAAAAAGTAACGAAACATACATAGAAATTGATGAAACTATTGTGGCTTCCATTCTGCAAAATCTTCAAGCATTTGAAAAAGAAAGAGGTTTTTTAATCACAAAAATTACATTGCACCAATTTGCGAAGCAACTAAAAACGAACACGAAATATTTATCAAAAGTGATTAATACGTATAAGTTAAAATCGTTTCGAAATTACATCAATGATTTGCGAATTCAACATAGTCTTCAAGAATTAGAAAACAATACGAATTACAGAAAATATACCGTAAAAGCGATGGCGAAAGAATCGGGTTTTGGTACTACAGAATCCTTTTCAAAAGCATTTCAGAAAAACACAGGTGAAACCGTTTCTAGTTTTCTAAGGCAGTTTTAGAATGTGAAATACACTTAATTTATCAGATAAAAAAAGACTGTCTAAAAAGTCGAATTTTCGTCAAACCGAATCAAGTTCAGAATGACGCTTTCTAACACTTTTTAGACAGCCTTTTTTAATATATATTCAGTCTCAGGCTCAGTTTCAAACTTCAGCTTTTCAACTTCATTTTCAACCTCAACCTCAACCTCAACTTCAACTTCAATACTACATCATTCCTGGCATTCCGCCGCCCATTGGTGGCATTCCGCCAGCAGGCGCATCTTCTTTAATATCTACCAATGCACATTCTGTTGTCAAGATCATTCCTGCCACAGAAGCTGCATTTTCTAATGCAATACGTGTTACTTTTTTAGGATCAATAATTCCAGCTTTCAACATATCAACGTATTCTTCCGTTTTTGCATTGTATCCGAAATCTTTTTTTCCTTCCATTACTTTAGAAACCACAACGCTTCCTTCGCCACCAGCGTTAGAAACAATAGTACGTAACGGTTCTTCAATAGCACGGGCAATAATTTTGATTCCTGTTACTTCGTCTAAGTTGTCCGTTGTAATTTTATCCAACACACCTTTTGCACGAACCAAGGCAACGCCACCACCGGCAACGATTCCTTCTTCTACAGCAGCGCGTGTTGCATGCAATGCATCATCAACCCTGTCTTTTTTCTCTTTCATTTCTACTTCAGAAGCAGCTCCAACATATAAAACAGCAACACCACCAGCTAATTTAGCCAAACGTTCTTGCAGTTTTTCTTTATCGTAATCAGATGTTGTAGATTCTATTTGTGCTTTAATCTGTCCAACACGTGTTTTAATCATATCAGCATCTCCAAAACCATTTACAACTGTAGTGTTGTCTTTATTAATGGTAATTTTCTCAGCAGTTCCTAGCATGTCAATAGTAGCATTCTCTAAGGTAAAACCTCTTTCCTCAGAGATTACAGTTCCGCCAGTTAAGATGGCAATATCTTCTAACATTGCTTTTCTACGGTCACCAAAACCTGGTGCTTTTACCGCTGCAATTTTTAATGCACCTCTAAGTTTGTTTACAACTAACGTAGCCAATGCTTCTCCGTCAACATCTTCAGCAATAATTAATAATGGTTTTCCAGTTTGCGCCACAGGCTCCAATACTGCCATTAAATCTTTCATTGAAGAAATTTTCTTATCAAATAATAAGATATAAGGACTTTCCAATTCAACTTCCATCTTTTCAGAATTCGTCACAAAATATGGAGATAAAAATCCTCTGTCAAACTGCATTCCTTCTACTGTTTTCATGTCAGTTTTAGTTCCTTTTGCTTCTTCCACAGTAATGACGCCTTCTTTTCCAACTTCTTTAAAAGCTCTAGCAATCAAGTCTCCAATTTCTTCATCATTGTTTGCTGAGATAGCTGCAATTTGCTTTATTTTTTCTGAAGAATCGCCAACTTTTTTTGCTTGTTTATTTAAGTCTTCAACAATGGCAGCAACTGCTTTGTCAATTCCTCTTTTTAAGTCCATCGGGTTTGCACCAGCAGCAACATTTTTCAAGCCTTCTTTTACAATTGCTTGTGCTAATACGGTTGCAGTTGTGGTTCCGTCTCCTGCTAAATCATTGGTTCTAGAAGCAACTTCTTTTACCATTTGCGCTCCCATATTCTCTAAAGGATCTGCTAACTCAATTTCTTTTGCAACAGTTACACCATCTTTTGTTACAGAAGGCGCACCAAATGATTTGCTAATAATTACGTTTCTTCCTTTTGGTCCTAAAGTTACTTTTACTGCGTTTGCTAATGCGTCCACTCCGCGTTTTAATCCTTCGCGAGCTTCAATATTAAATTTTATATTTTTTGCCATATTTTTTTAGTTGTTAGCCTTCAGCTATTTGCCTTTGACTAGAATTATTTTACTATTTAATTTACTATAATGAGTAATTAAACAATTGCTAAAATGTCTTCTTCTCTCATGATGATATAATCAACTCCTTCATACTTGATTTCAGATCCAGAAAACTTTCCATAAAGAACCGTGTCACCAACTTTTACTGTTAAAGGTTCGTCTTTTTTACCTGATCCAACCGCAACTACTGTTCCTCGTTGTTGCTTTTCTTGCGCTGAATCTGGAATGTAAAGCCCTGAAGCAGTTTTTGTAGCTGCTGGTAATGGCGCAATCAAGACTCTATCCGCGAGTGGTCTGATGTTAACTTTGCTCATTTTGTTGAATATTTAATTTGATTAATTATGTTATTATTTACGACTAACATGTAGTCAGAAATTGTGCCATTGTAGTAATGCTGACAAATTGAAATAAAAAATGCCAGCTTGTCATAAGCTGGCATTTTTTATATGTTTACGATGAAATTTTTACTGTCCGTTAGTAGTTTTTTCATCTGTTGTATTTGTATTCGTATCTACTGGAGGCGTTGTTTGCTCAATAGCGTCACCTGAAACTTTAGATTGGCTACTAGAGTTACTTAAGTTTGTAAAATTCGTAACTAAGATTAAACCAATTAAAATAGTAGCTAAAGCCCACGTACTTTTATCTAAAAAGTCAGTTGTTTTTTGAACACCACCAATTTGTTGGGTTCCGCCACCACCAAAAGAAGAGGATAATCCGCCACCTTTTGGATTTTGTACCATTATTACTAACATTAATAAAAATGCTACGATAAGGATTAAGATTATGAAAATGTAATACGTTGAACTCATTTTGTACTAATTTTTTTGTTGTAATTTTTTTATTGCCCGAATTCGGTCTGCAAAGAAACCACTTTTTTCTGGATATTTCAAAATTAAAATATCATAAGCTTTCATTGCTTTTTTATATTTCTTTTGTTCCAAGTAAACTTTTGCCAAAGTTTCCGTCATAAGCATTGACTGGTCTACGTTTGTCTCACTTGCCAAGTTGATCGTTTTTTGAAGTGTTGGCTTCGGTTTTATCTTCGGATTTTTGTCTATGAATTTGCTTATAAGATCAAATCTTTTTCTTTTTTCCTCCTTTGAAGCTTTCCTTTTGGGTTCTTTTGCTACTATTTCCGGCTCTTTTACGACTTCCTTTTCAGGAGATTGGTCAACAGATCGGTCAATAGGTTTTAGACTTGCCAATTGCAGCCATTGCGAAAACGAATGCTTTTCACTTTGCTCAAATGCTAATGGTTTTCCAAGTTGTAAAGTTTCTTCGGGAGTTTCTATTGTTTCAATTTCAATTTTTTTAGCAACTACTTTTTTATCTTTTGATTTTTTCTTTTTCTTGTCTTTCTTCTTACCTTTTTTCTTCTTGTCTTTCTTAATTTCAGCAACAGCCGCAATAGGAATCAATGTTTCGGTTACTTTTGGTTGAAACAAATCAGGATCGAGAATGGCGTTTGCTTCTTCAATCTTGGTTTTAATTGCGTCTTCCATTAATAGATTTTGATCTATTTTTACTTCTTCAATAGCAACTTCAATTTCATTGGTATTGTTGTGCGATTCTTTGATTGTACTTGAAATTTTATGCTGATCAAAGGTTCTCGAAGTAATAAAATCAAACAAAATACTACGATCTGTTGTATACGCCGCAGCAACTTTTAAGTTTTGATTGTATTTGAAACTATCCTGATTTTTTAATCCTTTTAAGTGTACAACACGCGCCGCCTGAAAGTACGGAAACTCTTTCGTAATTGCTTCAATTGCTTCGGTTTGCGAAACATTGATTTGCGTTGGATTTTGTAATATGTATGTAAAATCAGAAATATTCATCTTGAAATCATTACCATTTTGCTAAACTTGCGTTGAAAATATCTTGTGTAATACGGTCAAATATTTCTTGAAATGCCGTGCTTTGTACACTTATTAATTGTGTAGATGCAGGATAATCATAGAAAAATGAGAAACGTTGATCAAAGTCGTCTTCAGGTCTGTTTTTATGTGTAAAACGAACTTGAACACCAATTGTTAAACGGTTTTGCGACGCTGTATTGTTTGCAGTTGCACTCATTGGCGATACACGGTATTCTACAATTTCGCCTTCATATAGTAAATCTCCGTTGGCTCTAACTAAGTCTAAACTTGTTTGGTTTAGGATTAAATCCTGCAAAGCAAGTGTAAAATCTCTATCCAATCCAGGTTCAATAATTGGCGCATTATTTTGGAAATAGTTTACTTGATATGTTTTCGCATTCAAATCTCCTGTTCCTGTAAAGTTGTATACGCCACAACTTACTAAAGTGATTGCTACAACAAGCGTAGCAATTATAATTTTTATCTTTTTCATATAATTATAAATCAAATTGTTTGATTTTTCTATAAAGTGTACGCTCAGAAATTCCAAGTTCTTTTGCTGCTGCTTTTCGTTTTCCTTTGTTGCGTTCTAACGATTTTTTGATCAATTCTAATTCTTTATCATGCAAGGAAAGCGTTTCTTCTTCTTCCACATCTTCTGCAAAGTGATATTTATCTGTTTCTTCTGCGACAGCATTTTGTTGAGAAACTGGCAATAGTTTTACGGGCGAATCGTCTTCTTCTTCCTGAAAAACTTCATCAGTTTCGTCTCCATAAATTTTCTGAATTAAACTTTCGTTTTCATCTTTGACTTTTTCTGAAACACCATTTTGCATGAGTTCCATCGTCAATTTTTTTAAATCATTCAAATCACTTTTCATATCAAAAAGCACTTTGTACAATATTTCACGTTCCGAACTAAAGTCGCTATCACTTTTTGACTTTTCGATTACAGCAGGTAAATTTCCAGAGGTGTTTGGTAAATATTGTAATAATGTTTCTGGTGTAATCGCTCTTGTTTCTTCCAATACAGAAATTTGTTCTGCTACGTTTCTCAATTGACGAATGTTTCCGTTCCAACGGTATTTTATCAATAATTCAGCAGCACGCTCATCCAACCGAATGGAAGGCATTTTGTATTTTAGAGCAAAGTCAGACGCAAACTTTCTAAAAAGTAAATGAATGTCTTCTTTACGTGCGCGCAATGGCGGAAGCAAAATTTCAACCGTACTTAAACGATAGTATAAATCTTCTCTAAACTTTCCTTTTTTGATAGCTTCAAACATGTTTACGTTTGTGGCTGCTACAATTCGAACGTTTGTTTTTTGCACTTTGGAAGAACCTACTTTGATAAATTCGCCATTTTCCAACACACGCAATAAACGTACTTGTGTGGTAAGTGGCAATTCTCCAACTTCATCTAAAAAAATAGTTCCATTATCGGCAACTTCAAAATAGCCGTTTCGAGTTTGTGTTGCGCCTGTAAAAGAACCTTTTTCGTGTCCAAATAATTCACTGTCAATAGTTCCTTCAGGAATAGCGCCACAGTTTACTGCAATGTATTTTCCATGTTTTCTGTGTGAAAGCGAGTGAATTATTTTCGGAATACTTTCTTTTCCAACACCACTTTCGCCTGTTACTAGCACAGAAATATCCGTTGGCGATACTTGTATGGCTTTTTCAATAGCACGATTGAGCGCAGGATCATTACCAATGATTCCAAAACGTTGTTTGATCGCTTGAATGGATTCCATGTTTGTTGTTATGTGTTTAGTTTACGTATTGAAACGTTTCGTTAATTGTAATGGTTGCATCGCTAGAAATAGTTGGAACTGACGTGAAAATAGTTCCGCTTCTGCTCGTTATTCTACTACTTGCATCATATTGTACGTCTAAGTTTGAACTTCCTTGTGACGTAGTTGTAACCGTCATATTATTTGTACTGTATATCACAGCTTGCCAATGTTCGTATTGGTCATCATATTCGTCATTCAAAATAGAAAACAGATACAAATCATTTAATGTATTGCGCAACGGATTTGTGTTGCTGTCATACGTGTACGTATATGTATTTGCATCTTGCCCAGTAATTACAGCAGAAGTTAAGTTTCCAGCAGCATCGTACGAAATTATTTCTGTTTTGTTAATAGTTCCGTTTTCTATAGTTTCTCTTTTGAGGAGTTTACTCGTGGTGGCATCAAATGTAAATTTAGTAGTGAAATTAGTGCCTTCTTTAGTACGTGTAATTTCGTTGTTGTTATGTATGAAAGAGAATGTAAAACTGTCCACAGGATCTTGTAAATCTTCAAAAGCAATTTCAACTACTTTCCCTAAGTTATACGTCACTGTTGTTCTATTGACTAATATATTATCTACGGTTGTTCTGAGTTCAATAACGTCACTATTTTGATCTCTAATAACAGCACCAACACCATTTACGGTAGTTCCTAAAAAAGTGATACTTGTATTTTGTGCTGTAAATTGATTTTGAGAATTAATTACAAAATCGGCAGTAAATGAAGTCTCGCCACCAAGTGGAGAAGAAAAACTCTTCATATAATCATAGTCTGCCAATTGCAACGTAGTTCCTGGATTTGTAGGATCTGTCGGGTCAACAGGATCTGTCGGATCTCCGTTTCCGGGATCTGTCGGATTTCCTGTAGATGGATCTGCTATGAAAATTTCACCTTCATACGGTTCGTTATCGCATGAAAAGCAAATCAACGAAAGTATAATTGTGGTGAATAGAACTGTTTTTTTCATTAGAATACGGTAATTACTTTTTTCAATTAATATTGAAACGTTTCCGATTGTAAAACAGTTACGCCATCACCTAAGTCATAGTTTCCACTTTTACTTACTATTTTATTACTAGTATCGTACATTGCGCTGAAATCAAATGTACCATCTGTAGATTCGCCACCGATCCAATTGTTTGCTCCATGAAAAT
The DNA here is from genome assembly GCF_009901525.1 of Kordia antarctica. Taxonomy (NCBI): domain Bacteria; kingdom Pseudomonadati; phylum Bacteroidota; class Flavobacteriia; order Flavobacteriales; family Flavobacteriaceae; genus Kordia; species Kordia antarctica. The sequence continues at coordinate 2,752,190 of NZ_CP019288.1, read as the reverse complement.
TAGCAATTGTGCTTGCAATTTCATCTTCATGATCTCCATTTAAAATAGATAACATATATGCATCTTGGAAAACCGTTTTTAATGGATTTGTATTGGTGTCAAAGTTAAATGTTGAAGTTCTTGGAGTTCCGCCTGTAGTAACTACAGATTGTGTGCAGTTTCCTGTACTTGAATAGCTAAGTGTTTCTGTTTGAATAGAAGTACCATTGTCAAAATATTCAATACTTACCAATCTGCTAGTTGAAGGATCGAATGTAAAGGTTGCTGTATCGGTTGATCCTACTGTGGTTTTAGAAATCGTATTTCCGCTGTATGTAAAATTATGAGTATAATCATCGACGTCATCTGCAGAAAAATCATAATCAATTTGCGAAATATTAGTTCCGTCATACGTTATCGTAGTTGTGTTTTGACCACCTCCGCCAGCATTGTCTTGAATTAACGTAATGTTTCCACTTGTATTTCGTGTGTACGTACTTAATGAGTTTTCAGTAAATCCAAATATAGTAAGTTCCGTATTTTGACTTACTACAATACCATTTTGAATATTGAAATCAGTATCGATAATAATTTCGCCGAAAAGAGGCGCATTTGTAGTAACATCGTACGTATAAGCTGTAAGTGTTGTTGTTGGGTCTGTCGGGTCAGTAGGATCCGTCGGGTCAGTTGGATCTGTCGGATCGGTTGGTGTGCCTTGAGTCGGAATATCAATTGCTATATCAGCATCTAAAGGTTCGTCGTCACATGAAAAGCAAAGAAATGCTAAAAGTACCGAAGTGATTAAAAAAGTTTTTTTCATTGGTTCTGTTTTTATTTTGATTGTTGATGAAAACAAATAATATTAGTTATTTTCTGAAAGTGCAACTGGCTCACCAATTAAGGTTGCTGATGTACAATCGTGTATTTTTACATTTACAAAATCACCTGGTTGATAGTTTTCTTTAGGAAAAACCACCACCGTATTTCGAGAACTTCTTCCCATCCAATGTCCGTCCGATTTTTTTGAAGTTCCTTCAATCAAAACTTCTTGTATCGTGTGTAGATGTAATTTGGTTCTATAAGCGCTATGCGAGCGTTGCAGTTCAATAATTTCTGCAAGTCTTCGCTTTTTTGTTGCTTCTGGAATATCATCTTCCATTTTTCGTTCCGCCATCGTTCCTGGACGTTCTGAATAGGTAAACATATATCCGAAATCATATTTTACATAGTCCATCAATGAAAGTGTATCTTGATGATCTTGTTCTGTTTCTGTTGGAAAACCAGCAATTAAATCTTGCGAAATTCCACAACCTGGTAATATTTGACGAATTTTATCTATCAACGTAAAATATTCTTCGCGCGTATGCAAACGATTCATTTCTTTTAAAATACGATCACTTCCGCTTTGTACTGGCAAGTGAATATGTTTGCAAATGTTTCTATGTTTTGCCATAATATGAAACACATCTTCGTGCATATCTTGCGGATTCGATGTAGAAAAACGGATTCTTAATTTTGGAAATTTGATCGCAACCAAATCCAACAATTTAGAAAAATCTACCGCAGTTGCTTTTTGCATTTCAGAAGCTTTTACAAAATCTTTCTTCAAGCCGCCGCCGTACCATAAATAACTATCTACATTTTGACCTAAAAGCGTAATTTCTTTAAAGTTTTTAGCTGATAATTCTTCAATTTCCTCTAAAATTGATTGCGGATCACGACTACGTTCGCGTCCACGTGTAAACGGAACTACACAAAATGTACACATATTATCGCAACCTCTGGTAATAGAAACTAAGGCGTTAATTCCATTGCTGTTTAAGCGAACTGGCGAAATATCACCGTACGTTTCATCTTTAGATAATACTACATTAATGGCGTCTCGTCCTGCGTCAATTTCTTGGAGTAAATTTGGTAAATCTTTATATGCATCTGGTCCAACGACCATATCTACAATTTTTTCTTCTTCTAAAAATTTACTCTTTAAGCGTTCTGCCATACAACCCAAAACGCCAACTTTCATTTTCGGATTTATTCGTTTAACGGCATTGTATTTTTCCAGACGTTTCCGAACGGTTTGTTCTGCTTTATCTCTAATAGAACACGTATTTACTAACACCAAATCAGCTTCTTCCAAACGATTTGTGGTATTAAATCCTTCTTTCGCCAAAATAGAAGCAACTACTTCGCTATCGGCAAAATTCATTTGACAACCATAACTTTCAATGTATAGCTTTCGGGTATTCTTTGGATTTTCAGCTAAAACAATAGATGCTCCTTGTTTGTCTTCGTCTATAATCTTTTCTATCATTGTGTAATCTTCTGCGTAAATTTTTGGTCAATATTTAAGATGCAAAGATAGGATTATTTCAAAACAAGTGACATAATGACATGTTAAATAAAAAAGTTTCCAAATAACGCAACCATTTTAGTAAATTTGTATCTACAAAGTAGATCAATCAAAAACAACCAGAATCATGAAACTTACCTATGTATTTTTATTTTTAGTCGGATGTCTTTTTATATCGTGTTCCTCTGACGATCAGCAATATGAGTATTACAATGTAGCAACACCAATAACGTTGAGTGTTGCAGAATTACGATCTTCCGTAGCAGTTTTACCTTCACAAAATATTGTAGAATCTGGAAAAATATATGCGTATGAGCAGTATATTTTTGTAAATGATAAAGATAAAGGTGTGCATGTAATTGATAATAGAAATCCTTTGCAACCAATAAAGATCAACTTTCTTAAAATTCCATTAAACAGAGATATTTCTATAAAAAATAATTATTTATACGCTGATAGCGGAATGGACTTAGTGGTTTTTAATATTGCCGATATAAATAACATTCAGCAAATTGGACGCGTGGAAGATGTCATTGAAAACTACAATGTTGAATATCCTGAAAACGCTCAATTGTTTGAATGGGAAGGCTATGATTATGCTACCGATATTATTGTTGGTTGGAATGTTGTCGTAGAACGCAGAGAAATTATAAATTATGATTACGAATCCATTAATGTAAGTTCTTCAGGCGGCGATGTTGCTACTGGAAGTGGCGGATCGTTAGCGCGATTTAAAATTGTTGATGATTATTTATATGCGATTGATGCTAGTAAAATAAATGTATTTGATATTCAAAACTTAACGTCGCCTGTAAAGGTTAATGAAACGTATGTTACTTGGGAAGCAGAAACTATTTTTCATACTGATAACAAATTATTTATCGGAACTAGATCGGGAATGTTTATTTACGACATTTCACAACCAAGTTCGCCACAATACATTTCAGATTTTGATCATTTAAAATTTTGTGATCCTGTCGTTGTAGACGGAAACTACGCATATGTAACGCTTCGTGCTGGCGCAAGTTGTATGGACGGCGAAACGCAAATGCTAGAAAGTAGATTGGAAATTATAAACATTTCAGACATTTACAATCCACAATTAGAACAAACCTATTTTATGGACGAACCTTATGGTTTAGGAATCAAAGGAAATAGATTGTTTATTTGCGATGGCGCTTCTGGCTTAAAAGTATACAACAAATTAGATGTATCAAGCTTGCAATTACTACAAAACTATGCAAACATTAACGCATACGATGTAATTCCTTTAGGAGACAAATTACTAATGATTGGAGCCAACACACTCACACAATACAACTACACAGATACAGGAATTGAACTTCTGAGCGAGTTTACAATTCAGTAAAATTATGTAACGAATTCTTTTTCCGAAGTGTAGTAGACATTTTTCGTTAAGAATTTTCGAAGCCTTGGAGAAAATTTAGAAAAATGAATGCGGTTTTAGTTTTTCAGAGAAAAAACTAAAAACACCTCTGGAAAAACGCACTTTCTTTTGTTGAAGCCTGTGCTGAACTTGATTCAGTATTCTTTGTGCGAGCAAAGAAAACGAAAATAAGAAGTAGAAAATTAAGTTTTTAATTTAAAATATCCTTGGAAATTCTTAAAGGTGGTTTTTTATAAATAATCATGCTATACTAAAAAGTTGATGAACTTTTGCAATCAATTTACAAGACTTACAATAATTCTTCTATTTTTGTTATTCAACTAACTAACCAAAATACTCATGAATAAGAATTTATTAATTGAAAAAATTGAAAATGCAAAATATTTATCCTTCGGAGATATCTTTAGTGAATCTATTGAACTTTTCAAGAAAGTTTGGCTACAAGGCTTTATAAAAATCTTATTGGAAGGAGTTTTAGGAATTTTATTAATAATCCTTTTTCAAGTACCAATCCTATTAATCATAGGCTCTTTTGCTTTTACAACAAGTTATATGGGCGAATCAGCGGCACCAGTTATGGCGTTACCAATGTTAGTATTAATCTTTGGGTTGATGCTTTTAGCAATCGTTGGAGCAGGAGTGTTTACAATGGCATTATCCGCTGGTTTTTATAGAATTTGTAAAATTAAAGATTTCAATGAAGTAGGTTCTGATGATTACTTTTATTATTTGAAAAGAAAATATTTTAGAAAAATGGCACTTTTAGTAATGGCTTCTATCGGAATCTCTATTGTTGCAATGTTATTATGTTTTTTCCCTGTATATTTTGTAATGATTCCAATTGCCTTCTTTACACTAATATTTACGTTCAATCCAGAATTAAGCGCAAGCGATATTATCAGCGTTGGTTTTAAAATAGGAACTAAAAAGTGGGGAATTACATTTGCACTAATGATCGTCTCAGGGTTTTTGGCATCGCTTGTTGGAGGAATACTATGTGTAGTAGGAGTGTTTTTTACAGCTTCATTTAGTTACTTACCAATATACTTTGTTTACAAACATGTAATTGGTTTTGATGATGATTACAGAGTCGATTCTATGGAAATGAAAACAATAGAGTAATACATAAAATACATACTCTATAAAAGCCTATCACAAAAAGATAGGCTTTTTTATGCTTTCTCGGGAACCTTTTCAAAATTGCACGCGTCTATATATATAGAACCGTTAACAAAACCATATTATGAAAAAACAACTTTTAAAAACTACACTACTCGCACTTATAGGATTTTTATCATTTTCATGTTCTGATTTAGATGATAATGAAGAAATTGGAACTGTAGACCTTGTAAACCTAATTGAACAAGAATCTGAATTATTCGGTTTAATTGAGCGTGTGGCGAAAACAGACGATGAAGACGAAATTACCTGTATCAAATTTTTGTATTCATTTACAATGTTAGAATTTGACAGTAGTCTCATGGTAGTAAATCAACATGTCGTATCAAGCGATCCGCAATTTAGTGTATTACTAGAAAATATTCCAGCGGGAAACAGCATCGGAATCAGCTTTCCAATACAAAGTACGCTAGCTAGTGGAGAAGAATTTCTAATTCAAAACAAAGACGAACTCAAAATCGCTATTGATGATTGTATTGCTTTGCAACAAGATCAAATTGCAGGGAATTGTCGCCAACTATTACAAGAATGTGTTTGGATTGTAAGTCACGACGATCAAACGGTAGATGCGTATGAAAATGCAGTATTTGATGTCGCTGACGATGGAACTTTCAAATTTTACAACAACGGAGAACTGCATGAAGGAACTTGGATTGTATACTTCATTGAAGACGAATTGCATACCAATGTTACTTTTGATGAACCAGGAATAACGGCTGACGATTGGAATTTTGATTGGAAAACTCAAATCTTACCAGACAATATCATGACGTTTACAAACTCGAATGAATCATTTACACTGACGCAAGAATGTGAAGAAGAAAATTACTGTACACAACTCATCTTTTCGGAATGCGAAGACGTAGTTGGATCTGAAATTTCTGAATTTGTATTTCAAGATTACATACCTTGCATTCTACAAATCGAAGATTTAGCCGAATTAACAACAGATGACACCATTGCGTTCTACGAAACAGTAACAGACGCCGATACGGAAACAAATCCGCTATCGCAAAGTTCGTATCAAAACACGTTGCCAGAACAAACAATCTATGTACGTGTGTATTATTTGACAATTGATGAGTTTTTCATAATTCCAATTACAATCAGATCGACGAGTTGTTAAGAGCAATTCAAATACAAAACAATCAAATAGACCAAACGTTTTTGGAAAACACACACGCAGGAACACATAACATAAAAGGTTTAGTCAAGGGCGATGAACTAGCGCAAAAAGCAGTTTATGAAGCTCTTGCGCCTAAAATGTTGGCTGCGTGTCAAAACTTTATTTCCGATAAAACAGTTGCAGAAGAAGCTATGAACAATGGTTTTGTAAAAGTCTTTTTCAATATAAAAAAATACAAATCAGAAGGAAGCTTTGAAGGTTGGGTTCGTAAAATTAT